>NZ_CACWEU010000158.1:0-9977 GCF_902760015.1 Candidatus Ruminimicrobium bovinum | reverse complement strand
TAAAAATTATAACATAGCTTTTGTAGATTTTATCAACGGGCAAAATCCTCAAAACGTTTATCCCGATTGGAAAAAATATAAAAAGACAGATATTAATATTAAACATAAAGGGGAAAAAATAAAAATATATGTTAAATTCGATAATAATAATAATATTGACAGTATTATTTTTTATTCGAAAAATAGAATATCAAGTTTTGATAATAATGTCGATTTTGAACAGTTAAAGAAAAAATTACAAGAACAAAATCAAGACGGCTTTGTATCAACATATTTAAAAAATGTAAATTGCTTTATACCCGTTGTTGGAGAAAATGAACAAGAAATGGAAAAAAATATAATTAACAGAACAAAAGTTAATGTAACACATAATGCATATATGCAAGCTATAGAAGGAGTTTTAAATATTTCAAATAAACAAAACAGTATTAATTCCGTAATAACCGATGCAATTTCAAATGATATTGGGGTAATTGTTGTAAATCAGCAGCAAATGAGAGATAATTTAACTAAAATAATTAATGCTCAAAAAAAATACGGTTTAAAATTTGTATTATCAACAAATGCATATGATAATTTATTGGATGGTAACAGAATAGATGCAACTTCATTAAATTATGAACAGGTTAAAAATTTACTTGAAGAAATTTCTTTATCAGATTCATTAAAGGTATCAACAAGGTTATCCGTTAAAATTGATGATGAAGTTTTAAAACAATTTGATGAAGATATTTTTCAAAAATATGGAATAATTCCTATTTTAAATATTAATAATAAAAATATTTATTCGGGAAAATTTGAGCTTGAGCTTACAAAAGAAGATGAAAATGATATAGATGAAAATAAAGTTAATATAGATAAATTGTTAAAAGAACCGAATCTGATTTCAATATCTGTAGATGATGTTGCGCTTCTTTATGCAAATAACGGTAACGAAGTAATAAAAGATAAATTAAAAGAAGTTAATAATAGTAAAAAATATTACAATATAGGTTTAAAATCAGTTTTAGACAGTAAATTTATTGATGATTTTATTGTTAATAAAAATATTAATATTGAATTTTTTAATAATAATGAATTTTTAAAAGATATGTTAACAAAAGATTTTACAAATAATACATATAGCAGTGAAGAACTTGAAAGTTTAATTTCTGTTTTGAAAAACAGCACATTTTTTTATTATTTACCTGAAGTTGCACGTATTTATTTGGAAGATATTATTAATGAAGGTAATTATACACAAGTTATTGGTGCGGTAAGGGGAATTTTAATAAATACTGTTGAAAAACAAACTTTAAAACAATTAAATAAAAATAATAAATTAAATATTTCCGTTAATGATTTTAGGAAAAAATTAAATTTTGATTATAGAATAGCGTATTTAACATTAACAATGCAATTGATTCTTGAAAGCAAACAAAAAACTGATTTGGATTTCGTTGAAACATCTGTTTCAGACGTTGAAAAAAATACGGATAACATAATAAGAAAAATAGTTAGGGAAAATGATTATAAAATAGAACCGTTAACCGATGACTTGCTTGCAAATTATGCTATAATAGAAGATATTATTGTTAACAAGTTAAGAGATTTTGAAATAAATCCTGAAATTCAGTCATCTATACAAAATTTAAAGAAAGTATTTGCAGCGGCATAAGAGGTTTTTATGAAAAATAAATTAAAACTTATATTTTTATTCTTGTTTTGTTTTTCGGTATCGGTGTTCTGTCAAAATATCAGTGATTATTATTTTGAATTAAAAAATAATTTTGATATAGAAAAAATTGAAATTCCTTTCCAGCCCGATTATTCAAATATTAACAGGTGGGCATTAATCCCTGCAGATAATTCTAAATATAAAGTTGATGTTTTTTTTGTGTATCCTACAATATTTGCGGGCGAAGGTTTTAAATTAATGGATGTAACTGATGAAAAATTAGTAAAAAAGGCAACGAATTTATCTAAATATTATACCGGTATTTTTGAGGGAAACGCAAATGTTTATGCTCCTTTATATAGACAGGCATCAATAGAATTATTAGCACTTGATAAAGAAAATCAAACAGAACTTTTAATGACGGCTTTTTCGGATATTATGAATTCTTTTGAATTTTATTTAAACCATTATAATAAAGGAAAACCTTTTATTTTGGCAGGTTTCAGTCAAGGTTCTGCTATGATTTTAGAACTTATGAAAATAAGATTACGTGATAAAAATTTACAGAATAAATTAGTTGCAGCTTACATAATAGGTTATTCTGTTACCGAAGATGATTTAAAACAATATCCGTGGCTTAAAATGGCAGAATCGGCTTCCGACATAGGTTGTATTATTTCATATAATACTCAAGTTGCGGCAAACGGATATTCTGCTGTTTTTCATAAAAAATCAAAGGCAATAAATCCGATAAGTTGGAAAACAAATAACGTTCCATCTTCAAAAAAGCATTATAAGGGTGCCGTTATTTATGATTATGAAAATAATAAATTTATTAAATCAAGGCCGTTTGAAACTGCTTATTTGGAATTCGGGTCAAATGCTTTGGTTGTTGATGTGGATACTAACCAATATAAAGGCGGGCAGGATATTTTTAAAGAAGGTGTTTTACATGTATATGACTACATGTTTTTTTATAATAATTTAAAAGAAAATGCTGCAGTTAGAATAAACAATTATCTTAAAAAACATAAAATAAAATGATTATAAATGAATTTTAAGGAAAGTCTGCTTTATTTAATTCATTCTTATAATAGAACTATTACCGACTTAAATAATATTCCACAACAAAATTGTTTAATAAAAGATGATTTTATAAGAAACAACGTGTCAGAATATTTTATTTGGTTTAAAAAAAATTATAAATATTTAGAATATTTTTACCGCTTACTTGAAAACTATAATGACAAACAATTGTTTTTAAAAATGGTTGCATATAAAATGACGGTTGTTTTCCCTTCTGATAAGGAACACAATAAGTATTTACAATCCAGGAAGAAATTTGACGGTTTATTAGAAAATGATTCTGTGTTCAAATTGAAATCGGCAACAAGGAAATTAAAGTTTTATAATCTGTTAAAATTAGGATATAATTTAAAAATATACGGTGTAAAATCTTTACTTGATAAACTTATTACGTATGATCAGTATAATTATAAAGAATATTTAAAAAAAGGTGATTATGTTATAGATGCCGGCGGTTGTTGGGGGGATACGGCTTTACTTTTTGCCGATAGGGTCGGAAAAAAAGGAAAAGTATGGACTTTTGAATTTTTTGAAGATAATATTGATGTAATGATAGAAAATTTCAATCACAATAAAGAAGTTTCACAAAATATAACTTTAATAAATAAGCCGTTATATAACAAATCCGGAAGAATATTATATACAAAAAAAGAATGTGCCGATATTACCGCATTAACTTCTCAAAAAAAATTAAACTCTGTAAAATACAAAACTTTATCAATTGACGATTTTATGTATAGTAATAAAATAAAAAAAATAGATTATATTAAAATGGATATAGAAGGTTGCGAATTGAGGGCTCTTCAAGGGGCAAAAGAAACATTAATAAAGTATAAACCGAAATTGGCAATAGCTGCTTATCATAAAAAAGAAGATTGTTATAAAATATCAAAATTTTTAAATGAATTGAATATAGGTTATAAATTTTACTTTGCAAGTTATACATCAAATTTTACGGATACGGTTATTTATGCTTTATAAAATGTAATATTTTTTATTTTAAAAAAAATATTAAATTTTATTTTTGTTTTTTTTACAAAAATATAAAATCTAAAAAAATAATAAAAATTAAAAATCAAAAAAACAAGAAAAAATTTTTTTAAAAAAATTATAAGATTTTATTAAAAAGTTCAAATTTTTATATATTTTTATTAGTTCCGATAATGTATATTATGTTAAGTTGATAGGAAAAATAAATAAAAATTAACATTAAAGTAAAATGTTAAGAATAGAGTATTTTTTTATAATTATCAATATAAAAAATACTATTAATTATATTTTTTATTAAAAGTTATACAATAACACTCACAGCTATATATAGTTGTGTATTTGTTGACTGTTTTAATTATGAAAAAATGATAAAAAATAACTTTTGAATTTTGATTTTTTTTGAGATTTTAAAAAAATAGTAATTTTTTTTGAGATGATTTTTTGGAAGTTTTTATAAAATTTAAAAAACTGTTTTTTCCTGATTTTTAATATGTAAGTTTTTGATGAATGTATTGTAGATATTTTGTATTATATAGGTTTGTTTTATCAAAAATTCAAAAATTTTAATTTTAAGGTAGTTTTATACCCCTTAAATCAAAATTTTAATTTTATAAAATTTATAATATTTATTTTTGATATATTTTTGTAATATTTGTAAAAATATTATAATTATAATAAATGATGTTTATTTATTTTATGTTTTTATATATTATATATATTTTGTATTATATTTTGAATTTTGAAAATTACCGCTTTTATGCCTTATTTACAATCGGCTAAAATAACCCGATGTTAATATTTTTGGGGAGTTTATAAAATTTTATAGGTAATTTTTTTTGTTTACTATGCGCAAGTAAGAATAGTGTATATTTTTTGAGTACTTATATTGTTATTTGTGGTTTCCTTTCTAATATTATCTTTATTAAATATAGGCAATATAGTTGTATCGTCTTCTTTTGGAATAGTGTATTTTTTCAATATTTTATTTAATTTATTAAAATTATTATTGACTTCAGAATCTTTAAATAAATCACTGATATCTAATGATATTTTTAAAAATCCGTTATTATTCTTTGATATATTTAATAAAGTTTCTTCAATATTATTTTCATCGGATAATTTCAAATTGTAATAGTCTTCATCAGTTTCATAAATTTGTTCTATTTCTTTTTCTTTTAATATATTCGATATTTTTTGATATTTCTTATAAGCAAGTTGTTGTTTATATTCGTTTTCTTTTTCAATAGTATCATAAATTTGTTTATCTTCCATATCAATTTCTATTGACTCCGTATTAAACAGATTAGGATTATTTTCATCATATATATTTTTAATAATTATTTTTTTCTCTTTTACAGGTAAATTTTCTATAATTTTATCCAATTGTTCCGGAGTGCAATCATTAAAATCAATTGTTGCAATAACGGATACTTCGTTAAATTTAATTTCTTCATTTGATATATCAAATATATCAATATTATTGTCTTCGGTATTTTGTAAAGCACTTATATCGGATACAAACTCATTGTAGAAAATATCTTCTTGATTTTTTGTCATAAGAGAACTGTGTTCTACTTTTAAATTTACTACCGAATCAAAATTTTCATTACCCAAAAATTCCGAAAACTCTTTAAAAAGTCCTCTGTAAAACTTATCAATATTATCTCTTTTTATCGTATTTGCCGCATCCTTTTTTAAAATTTCAATATATGCATTCATATCTTCATTATTCATTATTCTGAGTATCGGAATTAAAATATGCGCAATAAAATCTATTTCTTCTTTTTCCCCGTTATAGTTTTCAACATAGTTTTTTGCTGTTTCAAGCAAATTAAAAACTTTAATATTATTGACATTTACCCCTATAAGCCCGGAATAAGCAGGTAACCTTATTAAAGGATTTTCCGATATGTCATATCTTCTGCTGTAACTTTCTCTGACAACAGTATTATTTATTTTGGAAATATTAAATTTATTGAATATTTTGTATATACCTTTATTATCTTCATCTGCAACCAAAAGCGGCAAATTTTGTTCTTCAAGCTGTTCATATTTTATGTCCGTTCCAAGTATTGTTATATTTTCTTCCTGATATAAATTACCTAAATATAAATACGAAGGGTCTGCTATAGCTATATTTCCATTATTTTTGCTATTTGTTTGCAACATTCCAACTGCATTAAAAAAAGCAAGTTCCACGGCTGTTGCCTGCCTGCCGTTAATTATTTCAAACCCCAAAGGTTTTGTTATATTTTCCGGTTTTGCACCATCAATATTTAATATTGCTATTTTTAAATTTTGCGGTTTTTTATCTTTTAGTGAAGGATATTTTTTTACCAATTCATCATAATTATCCGTAATTGAGTTAAATGCATGTATTATGGAATTACCGTCTCCGGTTTGTTCCGTAATAGAAAATTCGGTTGGAACCGTTTTAAATTTGCCGTATTCCGATATACCTTTCAGTGTGTTTTTTAAAGAATGTTCATCATTATATTGATTTTTGTTACCGGTAACAAAAATTAAATCCGGCATGTCTCCATAAGGAACTTTCGATATGTTTTTTAAGTATTTTTGCGTTAATGAATTTTGGATGTTTTCCATTTCATTTACGGACTGCTTATTCCTGTTTTCCTTCATTTTTTTTAATTTTTTTTCTTTAATTCTCATTGTTTTTATAAATCCGTCCAAAATAGGTATCCAATGTAAAAATATTGTTAAGCCGACACCTGTTGCGAACGAAACGGATAATGCTCTGACAGAAAAAGAATTTGTTGTTAATGCAATAATTATTTTTTGAATAAATAAAACGGTAGGAACCAACCTTGAAAGCATTTTTCTTGCTCGCCAACTTTCATTTATACCCAAATCAAAATGTTGCGGATTTTTATTTTTATTTATGAAATAATCTATATTTTTTTCAAAATTGTTGTCATATAAACCGCCGTGCATTATATCATTACCGAGCTGTTTTACCTCGGCCATTGTTGCAATCAAATTTTTTTGAGATAAAAATATACCAAAATTAATACCGAACAAATAACGAATTATTGCAGCTATTTTAAAAGTTTCCAAAAAGTGCATTTTATTTCCTTCGGAAATTCTATAGTAATACAAAGTTTCCAAAGTTACCAAATAATTTAACGATTTATAATATTTAACAAAATATTTCCCTATTAAATTAAATTCTTTAAAATCTATTGCCATTTGTTCTTCTTCTCGTTCTTTTTTTGGCAGTTTATAATACAGCTCTACGGTTTTATCATAAAAAGAAATTACATCCTGTAAAGTATCTATAAGGTCGTCTTTATTGTTTCCTTTAAGAGATCTTCTGTTAAAAGAAGTCAATTTAATAATTTCGGTTGAATAGTCTATTATTGTACTTAAATCTTTTGCTGTTAAATTTTCTTTATCGGTTATTTCTTTCCAATTTGTTAAAACGGAATTTAATTTGTTTATTCTTATTTCTTTCGGCGTTTTAAAATGTTCCCCTTCGTTTTCTTTTTTTTGTTTATAATTTATTGTAAGTTCATCTAAAATATCATTATATTCTTTTGTAATATTTTCAAGAGGTTTTTTTAACAAATTGTTATTCGATAACAAATGTATAATCTGCTCGTTATTATTTAGTATTTCCGATATTATTTTCAAATCGTAAAATTCATTATAATTCTTTATAAGTTCTTTATTTTTTTCTGCAAGTTTAAGACCTTCATCGTTTAAATTTTTATCTTTTATAATTTGTGAAAGAATATTATCCAATTTATCAAACGGATTTTTTTTCATAATAAAAACTTCGGCAGAGTTTCTTTGTATTTTCATATTTGAAAGTTCAACATCAATTTCTTTTTTCTTTTTATTATAAAAATCATTTTTCCAACCGAACCAAATTAATACTCTGTGCAGAAATACCGGAGGAAATAAACCGGTTAACAAAAATTGAAGCATCTCAGATATATCGGAGGCCGTAACGGCTGACTTCATAACCGCAACAAAAGCTGTTGCAACACAGGATTGAAGAGCCGTTATTATTGTTGAAAACCTTTGAAGAGCTCTTCTTGTTCCCCACCCCTTTTGCATACCGACTGCAGTTTTTTCTTTCGGATTTTGTGAACTTTCTATAAAATCTTCAATATCTTTTTCAAGCGTATTATACGGATAAAGAGAATACATTAACTTATTATTACACAAATATTGAACTTTTCTCATTTGGTTTCTAACATCAATTTGAGCATTTTTTATCCCTCTTGTAAATCCGAAAAGAACTCTGTTTACGGGCATTATTTTATATGTTTCAAAAATTGAATGTTTAGGGTATATATATCCGCATAACGTAGCAAGTGTGGAAGTGTAATCCAAAAGTCTTAAATATTCAACCGTATATTCCTGCATAACCAACAAACTTCTTTTTAAATTTTCCAAATCTTGTCTTAATACACTGTTATCTTCCGTTTTGGATATTTGTTTATTTATATTATTAATTGAACTGCTTATAATGTCGGATATTAATACATATAATTTAGCCGTATTTTCGTTTTCTACCGTATATAATTCATTTTGAAAATAAGTTGTTCTGAATACTTCCGTTAAAATATCCAAAATCTGGTCGTAATCTTTTTTGCTTTCAAGTGTATTACCGTTTATTTGTTCTAAAATTTCATAAGTTCTTTTTAAAGCAGAATCATTCGCAAGGGTTTCAACCGGTATTTCTATCAATTCAAAGTTGTTTTTGTTAATCGGTTCATAACTGTCAATACTTGTATTATCGTTTTTTACAATATTTGATAAATTCGAAATATTATCTTGTGTAGAATTTCTTGAATAATTTGAATACGGATGGTTGTAAACCGAAAATTTTACATTTCCTAAACTGTCTTTTCTTTTTTTATAATTTTCTTCAAATTTATCTGTATAATAATCAAAAAATTTTCTTTTTTCCGTTGATGACATATCCGTGTTACGAACAAGGTCTGTTTTATGACTTTCATTTCTTGAAAGTCTTAAATAAGGTTTAAACAAATGCTTTAAAATACTCATCCTTTCATTTGTTTTCTGTATTGCAGGTTTCATATCTGTTATAAAATCAATAAATTGCTTATATTTATCATTATCATCGAAATGTATAAGCATATTACCCGTAATAACTTCAAATTGTTCCAATTTCTTGTTATTAAAATTATAAAAATTTTTAGTTGCTATACCCCTTTTTTCAACAACATCCGTAATATCATCCGGCTTAAAACCGTAATAAAATTTTTCTATTTCACTTCTGTCTTCATCATTTTTAATAATTAGAGCCAAATTTTGTTCTTCTATTTCTTCCATATTTACGATGGACGATATAAATGTCAAATCACCTGTTATATTCATTGCGCCTATATATACACTTCTTGCTTCCATAAAAGCAATACCGCCGTCATCACCGAATTTATTGCAAGCTCTTATTCCGTTTAATAATGCAAGTTGAAGCGGTGTTAAATTTTTATCTTTAAACGGTAATGGCAATTCCTGCCTGATAAGGTTTATATCTTCGTGCGGAACATCTATAACAACAGTTTTTAACTTATCATAATTTTTATTACTTTTTAAGTAATCCGTTGCATATACCAAACCTGCGGCAGAACCGATATTTTGATCTTTTATTATATACTCTACACGGACATCTTTATTTTTTAACAATTCATTGATTTTATTTTCACAAAATGCTTTATCTTCTTTGTTGTCTAACGTAATTATAATAACATCAGGCATATCTCCGTTTATGGCATCAACGGTTTTTTGATATTCCGTACTTATAAACATATTTTTTACTTTTAAGTCTTTATTATTCGGTTGAATTTTATTTTCAATATCCGTATATCCGAATATATTAGCGAATGTGTATTTTAAAACAAGTAAATAAGAATAAAATTTCAATTTTAAATCATTTAAATACCATAAAAAATTAAATATTGTTTTATGAGTTATTTCGGTATTTTTAATTTTTGTTTGAGTTTGTGTTAATATATCCGATATAGGTTTTGAATTAAGTGTTATTTTATTATTAGTCGTTTTAAAATCAACGTTTATATTGTTTTTATTTAACCACGATGAAATTATATCGGCTTGTTTTTTAAAAGGGATATTCCTTTTTGTCATGGCGGAAGTCCATGAATTTATGATAATTGCCAATGAATATAAATCCGTTCTAACACAAACCATCGGCGGTGCCAATGCGCTTTGATAAACTATATTATTAACTCGT
>NZ_CACWEU010000157.1:0-3769 GCF_902760015.1 Candidatus Ruminimicrobium bovinum | reverse complement strand
GAAGAAGTAAAAAAAATGTGCCCTGTAACAAAAGGTGCAAAACATGGTCCTGCACCAATACCTGAAGAAGGTAAATGGGTAAAAGCAAAAGAAATTAAAGACATCAGCGGTTTAACACACGGAGTAGGTTGGTGTGCACCGCAACAGGGAGCTTGCAAACTTACGCTTAATGTAAAAAACGGAATAATTGAAGAAGCTCTTGTTGAAACTTTAGGCTGTTCGGGAATGACACATTCTGCTGCAATGGCTGCAGAAGTTTTATCGGGTAAAACATTGCTTGAAGCATTAAATTCCGACCTCGTTTGCGATGCAATCAATACCGCAATGAGAGAACTTTTCTTACAAATAGTTTACGGAAGAACTCAAACCGCATTTTCCGAAAACGGACTTCCCGTAGGTGCAGGGCTTGAAGATTTGGGTAAAGGTTTAAGGTCTCAAGTCGGAACAATGTACAGCACAAAAGAAAAAGGTGTTCGTTATTTGGAAATGGCGGAAGGTTATGTTTTGGAAATCGGGCTTGATAAAAATTCCGAAGTTATCGGATATAAATATGTTCATATCGGTAAAATGATGGAAGCAATAAGAAAAGGTATGGACCCGAAAGAAGCACTTGAAAAAAATACCGGTACTTACGGAAGGTTTAACGAAGCTGTTAAAAAAATAAATCCAAGACATGAATAGAAGTAAAGTTCTTTTAAAAATATTTTCTCTTTTGTTATTTTAAAAATTCTCTTTTTCGCACTCAGTGTCGCCATTCGTTTGAAATTTTTAAAGCCGTCCGTTAACTTGAATTTTTTGGACATCAAAAGGTAACCAAAAAATTCTTCAAACAGTAAAGGACTAAAAAACTAATAGAATTTATAGTTTTTTACTCTAAAAATTTCTGCACTCATAAGCGGCTCCAAGTCGTGCTTCAAAAGAAATTTTTAAAAGTGTAGTTGTTAAGTAAAATATATGATATATCATTAATAAACTATCAGCTCTAAGCTTTAAGCTTTAAACTAAAAAACGGAGTAAAAATATGGTTAAATTTGAAGGTTATGAAAGAAGGATAGACAAAATAAACGGCTGTATGAAAAAATACGGTATAAAAGATTTGGAAGATGCAAAAGCAATTTGCTCTTCAAAAGGTATTGATGTTGAAGCCATAGTTAAAGGTGTTCAACAAATAGCATTTGAAAATGCCGTTTGGGCATATACACTTGGTGATGCAATTGCAATAAAAGAAGGTGCAAAAACTGCATCTAAAGCTGCAGAACTTATAGGTATAGGACTTCAAGCATTTTGTATTCCGGGTTCTGTTGCAGACCAAAGAGCAGTAGGTTTAGGACACGGAAATTTGGCTGCAATGTTACTTAGAGAAGAAACAAAATGTTTCTGCTTTTTGGCAGGGCATGAATCTTTTGCAGCTGCGGAAGGTGCAATAGGTATTGCAAGAACGGCCAACAAAGTAAGAAAAGAACCTTTAAGAGTTATTCTTAACGGGCTCGGTAAAGATGCCGCATATATTATTTCAAGAATAAACGGTTTTACAGCCGTTGAAACCGAATATGATTATCATACCGGAAAATTAAATATAGTAAGCGAAAAGGCATTTTCCGACGGAGATAAAGCAAAAGTTAAATGCTACGGTGCAGATGATGTTAGTGAAGGCGTGGCAATAATGATACACGAAGGTGTAGATGTTTCAATTACCGGAAATTCAACAAACCCTACAAGGTTTCAACATCCGGTTGCAGGAACTTATAAAAAATGGGCAATTGAAAACGGTAAAAAATATTTTTCCGTAGCTTCGGGCGGCGGAACCGGAAGAACATTACATCCGGATAATATGGCTGCAGGTCCTGCTTCTTACGGTATGACAGATACTATGGGAAGAATGCACGGCGATGCACAGTTTGCAGGTTCGTCTTCGGTTCCTGCTCATGTTGAAATGATGGGGCTTATAGGTATGGGTAACAACCCTATGGTAGGTGCATCGGTTGCAGTTGCCGTTGCCGTTGAACAGGCAGCAAAATAATTTGATTGGTTTAAATAAATAACGGTTTAAAAGGTTGAAGATTTTATTAACGGAATCTTCAACCTTTTTATTCCGTAAGGTTTCCTGCTTCTGCTTCGGCAAGAATATTGTATATTCCTTCAATTTCTTCTAAACTCATTCCTTCCTGACAGTAAGCCGAATAATAGTAAGTTGAATTTGACATGTACATAACATAAATCTTATCATCTTTTGCTCTTATATTAACGGGAACAGCACCTTTTAATTTAATTTGTTTGTCTATAGGGTAATATGTGTAAACTCCGCTTATATCACCGTATCTTATATCTCTGTTACTTTTTCTTAAAAAAACAAATCTTAAATCGGATATCATATATTTTATTTCCATTATTCCTTCGGAAGCTTTTATTTCGTAATAATTTTTTAATTTTACCGGAAAATTAAAACCTGCAATTTCTGCCGCCTCATCTAAATTTAAACAATATCTGCGAGGATTCGGAAGCAATATTATATTTGCAGGTTTTGTAACATTATTGTTTTTGGAGTAAGAATATCCCGTCGGTAATATAAAAACAATTCCAATAAAAATAAAAAATATAAGTTTTTTCATAACATTTATTTTAGCATATTTATTTTCATGTGGATGTAAATTTTACTCAAGAAATACTGAATATAAATTGAATAAAAATATCTATTGACAAAAAATTTTTATTATTATACAATTTCATCCGTTGCGAAAATCGGATTGCAACAAAGTTCTTTTAAAGCGGTTGAAATTAGAAAAAGCTTAATAATGTTTAAAAATCAATTGGCATTAACATTAAGCTCTAATCATTCAGCCCTAAGCGGAAATTTTGCACGGCAAAATTTCTACTTGACAAATTTTTAAAAGTGTTGTATAATAACTCCGCTTTAATAAATATTTGAAAAACAAGTTTACAAAAAATAAAAAAGTACTTGACAAATTTTTTAAAGTATGTTATAATTATCAAGCTTTAGCAATAAAGCATGTTCTTTTAGTCGGTAGATTTAAAATTAAGAATTTAAGAAGTATTAAAGAAATAGTAAAGGTTCATGAAGTTCCTTATCGGAAAGGACACCTAAACTAAATATGCAGAGAAAAAGTATCTTTGCTTAAGATGTATAAAAAGCAAAGCGGTAGTTTTTTCTCGTCAATAAAGCGAATAGCTTTAAGAAAGCACTGAATAGTTTCGGTGCGAAAGATTGTGAGAAGATTTTGCTTTTAAAGAGGCGGAGTTTCGTAGGAATAATAGCTTATTTTGAGAAACTGCAACGAATTTAAAAACAAAATATACCGCAAGGTTTTGCGGTGAAATTATTGAGTGCTTTCTTGTTGTTCTTTGAAAACTAAATAATGTGCAAATAAGTGCCCTGTAAAAGGGGCAATCAAATAATTTAAAGGTCCTAGTTGTTTTATTTGATGTTTATATATGTTTAAACATATATTATTAATGTAATTAAGAGCTTAAACAAAACTCTATAAAATTTTTTTATGGAGAGTTTGATCCTGGCTCAGAATTAACGCTGGCGGCGTGCCTAACACATGCAAGTCGAGCGAATTCTTACAGAGCATCGTAAGAGTTAGCGGCAAACGGGTGAGTAACACATGGGAAACCTCCCTCGAAATGGGGAATATCTTCGTGAAAACGGAGTTAATACCGCATAAGACCACAGTTTGGCATCAGACAGGGGTCAAAGCAGCAATGCGTTTCGAGATGGTCCTGTGTCCTATCAGCTAGTTGGTGGGGT
>NZ_CACWEU010000156.1:0-4102 GCF_902760015.1 Candidatus Ruminimicrobium bovinum | reverse complement strand
ATAAAATAAAACAACTATTGGAAGTTCAACAAAAAATTAATACAGTTTTGAAACAAGATAAAAACTCTTTCTTTGAAGAAGTCGGTTAATTGATGGCACAACTGAACAAGAACTGAGCCTGTGCCATAAAATATAAGCTCAGCTCTATTTTCTGCTATAGTTGTTGAATTAAACTTTGTAATAATTTAATATTTCTTTCAAGTTCTTCATTTTCTTTGATATTGTTTTTATCATAAATTAAATTTTTTTTCTCTTTTAATATTTCTTTTTCTGTCATTTCCAATTTAACAGTTGTTTCTAATGAATTTTCATATGTATTTATATAATCAATTTTTCTATTCACTAAATCCATTACGACTTCATTTCTAATTCCATAATTGTTACTATTTTCTATATTACCATCCATATTTTTTTCAAAATACTCTGAACAAAAATCATCATCTCTCATTGCTCTTTGTGACATAGCATCGCATTCATCTATCTCCCAATTAAGTTCTTCATAATATGGATTAATATTGTTTTTTAATTCTTTCCTTTCTTTGTTCAAGCGTAATAATTTCTTTTTAATAAGTTTTTTTTGTAAAACTCTTTTATTTTTTATATTCTCAAAAAATTTAATCCAAATGTTCAGTTGTTTTTTTAATTTTTCTTTTTCCTCTTGTTTATTTATTTTTTCTAAAGTTATTCCATATTCTTTAAATTCTTCTATTAAAAATTTAAATTTATAAAAATTTGAGGTCTCTTTTATTTGATTATATATTATTTCTTTATTCGCTTTATATTCTAATAAGAAATTAATATCTTCTTTTTCTTTATCAATTTGTTCAATTGCAATTTTTTCTTTTAACCAAATATCTAATTGTTTTTGTATTTTTTCTTTCCACTTTTCTTCTTTTCTTAATTCCTCAAGTAAATTTATATATTCTTTTACTAAATTTCTAAAAGATTTAAATTGTTGTTTCTCATATATTGATATTTTTAAAGCTTCCATTTTATCTGCTTTATAATCTAAAAGAATTTTTATATCTTCTCTATTTGGTTCTCTATATTTTTCTTCTAACCAACTATTTAATTGTTTTTGGAAATTTTCTTTTAATCCACTATCCTTATTTATTATATTATCTATATCTAATTCTTCATCCTTTAAATCTTTAAAAAATGCAAAAGAGTGATTTTTAACACAACAAATGAAAAGATATTTATCTATGCAATTTACAATATCTTCTTTAGTTCCATTATTCAGTATGACTTTATTTTGGGAAAAAAAATTATCATTTTCTAAATTAATTTCATATTTATTACTGGCCAAATGAAACCATATAGTAAAATAATGTTCTAAATCTTCTTTTTCACCAGTATTTAATATATTATTTTGATTTAATAATTCGTTAATATCCATAATACAAATCTCCTTAAATATTAAATTATGGTTGTATTTTCTTATTTATATTCTTCAGATAATTATACTTTCTATATCCTTTAAAATATAATTCAATACTATTTGAAACCATTTCAAACCAAATATTATTGTCCTTTTTATTTGTAGTTTCTATAGTTCCTTTAAAATTTTCTCTACCACAAAAAAATACATAATTAAAACCTTTTTGTTCATTAGAAACTGTACTAATATAACAAATACCATCTATATTGAATTCTTGCCTTAAAAACTCTGCAAATATCTGAGGAAATATATATTCTTTTTTATCTAAACTTGCAGGAAAAGATATTTCTTGCAAAATTTTGTTCAATATTTGGGAATATGCTCTATCTTTTGAATTTTTACTAAACAATGAAGGTAAAGAAATATCTCGTGAGAACAAATTAAATATTTTCAATATTTTTGTATTTTTAAATCTAACAATAGTAATACTTTTTGAACTTATATCATCAATTTCATTAAATATAATTTTTTTATTATCCGAAACATAAAAAGCAGATATAAATTTTGCATTATATCTTTGCTCTGATATTTTTAAAATAGGAGGTACACACAAATCACTAACACATTTAAACGGTATTTTGTATTCTTCTGATAATTGTTTTGTTCTTCCTCTATAAAAATCTTTACCTTTTTTTACAAAATCAAATGGCTTATATAACTTAATTATCTTCTTCAAAGATTTCAATATTTCTCTATTAAAAAAGTATCTGTTTTTATATTTAACTTCATAGCAAAAATCTTCCCAAATATCCAATATTTTTTTATATTCTTTATTATTTATAAAGTTATTATGCCTATATCTTTTATCATTTCCAATAAAATTAATAATTTTAGTATGCAACTTTTCATCTTTTGGTAGCTCATATTTTAATAATATTTCAATTGGTAAAGAGTTTATATCTTCTTTTAATTTATCATCATGATATTTATCTTTTGTTGTTTCATCATATTCATTAGCAATACATTCTTTTATATATTCTAATAAAGAATTAATAGTTATAACATTTTCAGTATTATCACAATTTGAACATTTTATCCCATTTTTTTGTTTTTTATCTTTGATGAAACTTTTTAATCCTTCATCATTGACACATTTATCACAAATATATTTCATTATTTATTATCCTTTCTTATTTTTTTATCTTTTCTTCAATTTCTTTTGCTTCTTTTTCTTTTCCTAATGTTTTGTAAATTTCAATTAAGTTTTTATATGACGATATTTGCTTTTTATTTATACTTATTGCTTTTTTGTATTGTTCTATTGCTTTATCATATTCTTTAATATATTTGTAAACATCACCTAAAGTATCTATATACCTTGAATTATTTGATTCAAATTCCAATGCTTTATTTATACTCTCCAATGCTTTATCTATTTGATTTATATATAAATAACAAATAGTTACTTGATTATAAGATAGAGCTTTTTGTTGATTATATTCTATTGCTTTATTATAATCTTCAATTGCTTCTTTATATTGTTTTAATTCTTGTTTAACAATTGCTCGAAAAAAATAAACAAAATTATATTCTGGATCAAGTTTTATTGCTATATCATAATCTTTGATTGCTTCTTCATATTGCTTTAACTTATATTTAGCAAAACCTCTGTTGTAATAGCAAAAAAGATATTTTGGATCAAGTTTTATTGCTTTGTCATAATCTTTGATTGCTTCTTCGTATTGTTTTAACTTATCTTTTGCAACTCCTCGATTGTTATAAGCAAAAACATAGTTTGGGTCAAGTTCTATTGCTATATCATAATCTTTGATTGCTTCTTCGTATTGATTGAAAAAAGCTTTACTAAATCCTCGATTGTAATATATTGTAGCATCTTTTGGATCAAGTTTTATTGCTATATCATAATCTTTCATTGCTTCTTCATATTGTCTTAAAGCTGCTTTAGCATTCCCGCGACAATCATATGCTAAAACACATTTTGTATCTAGTTCTATTGCTCTATTATAATCTTTAATAGCTTCTTCGTATTGTTTTAATTTTGCTTTGGCATTTCCCCGTCCATTATATGCAACAATTTTTTCTGGATCAAGTTTTATTGCTATATCATAATCTTTGATTGCTTCTTCATATTGCTTTAAATACTCTTTAACAACTCCTCGATTCTGATATGCAGAAACTTTTTTAGGGTCAAGTTCTATTGTTTTATCATAATCTTTAATTGATTCTTCGTATTTTTTTAAACTTGTTTTAGCACATCCTCGATTGTAATAAGCAAAAATATATTTTGAATCAAGTTTTATTGTCTTATCGTAATATTTAATTGCTTCTTCATATTGTTCTATATTTTGATACCCATATCCTTTACCAAAATAATCTTGTGCCTTCATTTTTTCTATTGGTAATTGTTTAACTTCAAAATATTTTCCTATTTCTTTTTTTGCTTCTTTTAGTAAATCTCGTTCTAATTCCTTAAATGTTTGGTATCTATCTTCTTGTCTTGGTTGTAAGCATTTTTTTATTATCTCGTTACAATGGTTACTTTTTATTTTTGATATTTCTATAAATTTTCTTTTCCTTTTTAACTTTCCTGTTTGAGTTTTGCTTTGTATATTTTCTCCTGCATTAAACATTTCATATAATACTATTCCAAAAGAATATATATCACTCCTAATGTCTAATTCTTTATCTTCTATAAAATGT
>NZ_CACWEU010000155.1:0-5153 GCF_902760015.1 Candidatus Ruminimicrobium bovinum | reverse complement strand
ACTCGGCGGGTATGAAACTTTTTCCGAAGGAGAAGGTTTAATAAAAAAAGTAGGTGTTAAATTAATTAATAAATAACAATGAATTTGTTTAAACAGGAAGATACCATTATTGCTTTGGCAACGCCTTTCGGAAGGGCTGCTTTGGCAGTTTTAAGAATAAGCGGAAAAGATTCTTTAAAAGCTGTATCTTCCGTTTTTTTTGATAAAAATCGTAAAAGTATTGATATAAAAAACAGAAAAATTCATCACGGATTTATTTATGATTGTGAAAATAAAATAGATGAGGTTATTGTAAGTTTTATGCAAAATCCCAATTCTTCAACCGGTGAAGATGTTATAGAAATTACTGCACACGGAAATCCGGTAATAGTTCGAACAATAACCGATTTGTTACTGAAAAAAGGTTTAAGGTTAGCCGACAGGGGTGAATTTTCTTACAGAGCATTTATTAATAATAAATTGGATTTGACCGAAGCCGAATCAATTAATGCCTTAATACACGGTTCCACAAAAAAAGCCGTAGAACTTTCTTTAAATACGTTACAAGGTTCGTTTTCAAACGAAGTGAAAAAAATAAAAGAAAAACTTACCGAACTTTATGCTTATTTGGAAGTGTCGCTTGATTATCCTACCGAAGATATTGACTTTTTAACAAGAGAGCAAAAAAAAGAAAAACTTACGTATATTATTTCACAAACTGATAAATTGATTGATTGTTATTCTTTGAATAAAAACATTGTTGACGGTATAAAAATTGCAATAGTGGGAAAGCCGAATGTGGGAAAATCTTCCATATTGAATTCAATATTGGGATATCAAAGGGCAATAGTAACCGATGTTGCAGGGACAACTACCGATGTAATTAATGAAAGTATAGAATATAAAGGTTTTTTGTTTACCGTAACCGATACCGCAGGTATAAGGCAGCATTATGCAAATGAAATAGAAAAAGTAGGGCAAACAAGGGCAAAACATTCGGCAGATGTTGCGGATGTAATTTTATTTGTTGTTGATAATGGCAGAATTTTTGATGACGATGATAATAGTATATTGGAATTGATAAAAAACAGAAATAAAGATACGTTAATTGTTGTAAATAAATCGGACTTGGCTACAAAAATAATTTTTGACCGATTATATGATGTTTATGATAAAAGCAATTTTATCTGGTATTCCTGTGTTAATAAAACGGATATAAATGTATTGCTGGAAAAAATTTATCAAAAATGTAATTTGCAAAATATTTCCGAAAATTCTTCAATGCTTATTAATGCAAGACAATATAATTTGTTATGTAAATTAAAAGAAATGTTGCAGCAAACTTTGAACGTAATAATTAAAGGCGACCAAGATGAAATAGTATCTTTTTATGCACAAAACGGTTTGAAAATTATTGATGAAATTTTGGGGACGGAAGTTTCCGAAGAAATATTAAAGTCCGTGTTTTCAAAATTTTGTGTCGGCAAATAGAAAATTGGAAGAATTGAAACAAATCAAATTCGGCTCAGCTGTCAG
This sequence comes from Candidatus Ruminimicrobium bovinum, assembly GCF_902760015.1. Taxonomy (NCBI): domain Bacteria; kingdom Pseudomonadati; phylum Elusimicrobiota; class Endomicrobiia; order Endomicrobiales; family Endomicrobiaceae; genus Candidatus Ruminimicrobium; species Candidatus Ruminimicrobium bovinum. The sequence goes on along the minus strand of NZ_CACWEU010000155.1, from coordinate 3,638 downwards.
CTAAAAATTTGTTTCACAAATTTTAAAGGAGTAAAGATGATAAAATTTTACAATACATTAACAAATAAAATAGAAGAATTTAAACCGATAAAAGAAAAAGAAGTTTCAATATATATTTGCGGTGTTACACCTTATGATGTTTGCCATTTGGGACATGCAAGAGCGTATGTAACATTTGATGTTATTAAAAGGCATTTTGTAAGAAGCGGGTATAAAGTAAAACATGTTCAAAATTTTACCGATGTAGACGATAAAATAATAAACAGGTCTTTGGAAAAGAACATAACTCCTTTGGAACTTGCCGAAACTTATATAGACGATTATTTTATGCAAATGAATAAACTTAACGTTATAAGAGCCGATAATTATCCTCAGGTTACAAAAATGATTCCTCAAATAATAGAATTCATAAAAAAACTTCAGGATAAAGGTTTTGCTTATGAAGTTGACGGTGATGTTTATTTTTCCGTAGAAAAATTCAGCCGATACGGAAAACTTTCAAAGAGAAAATTTGAGGATATGAAAGTAGGTGCAAGGGTTGAAAAAGATTCTAAAAAGAAAAATCCTTATGATTTTATATTGTGGAAAAAAACAAAACAAAACGAACCGGAATCCGTTTCATGGGAAAGTCCTTGGGCAAAAGGCCGTCCGGGGTGGCATATAGAATGTTCGGTTATGGCAACAACTTTGCTCGGCGATACTATTGATATTCACGGTGGCGGACAGGATTTGATTTTTCCTCATCATGAAAATGAAATAGCACAAAGTGAAAGTTGCACGGGAAAACAATTTGCAAATTATTGGTTACACAACGGTTTTGTTACCGTTAATAAAGAAAAAATGTCAAAATCACTCGGTAATTTTTTTACGTTAAAAGATATCTTTGAAAAATACAATCCTCGTGTTGTCAGATATTATTTACTTACACAACATTACAGAACTCCGCTTGATTTTTCAAACGAAAATCTTAATGCCGCCAAAGCTGCATTGCAGGGACTTGATGAAGCATATTCAAGACTTATTGCAATAACAAAAGAAAGCAATTCTAATTTAACCGATACCGATTTGTTAACAATTCAAAAACATGTTAAAGATTCTTTGGATGATGATTTTAATTTTGAAAAAGCATTATCGTATTTACATGAATTGAAAAATATAATTTTAAATAATTTGGTTCAAGAAAAAGTTGATTTGTTAAAACAGGCAAAATGGCTTTTTGAGGATATTTTGGAAGGTGCTTTAGGTATAACAATTTTAAAGGAAGAAACAACATCGGATTTGCAAAAACTTTTAGATAAAAGAAATCTGGCAAGAAAAGAAAAAAATTGGATTGTTGCGGATGAGTGCAGAAATAAATTATCAGAGTTAGGTTATAAAATTATAGATAATAAAGACGGCAGTTCAACTTTGGTAAAAAAAGTATAAAAATAAAGAGAATTGAAAATTTATTTTTTATTTTATAGAATACAGGCGGTAATTGTGTTGTAAAATAAAGAAAAAAATAATGGAGGCGTTATGAAGAAGTTTGCAGCATGTTTGTTTTTAGTGTTGTTTTCATTTGTTTTTGTCGGAAATGTTTTTGCAAGCAGGGGACAGGAAAAATCAGAAAAAAGCAGAAGTGAAATTTCATGGGATGATATTGCCGGGGAAGATGAACAAGGTAATCCTGTAAGGAAAGGACCGGGAGTTTTTTCCGCTGTTCAGTCAAAAGTTGTTGTTGCTGCTGCAAGTGTCCTTTCGAATGAACTGGCAAATGTTATTTTAGATAATTCCGGAAATTATACATTCTTTCAAAAACAAGGTTCAAATGCAGGAAATGTTGAAGACAGAAGCGGTGCAACTATGTACATAAAAGCTTTCGGCGGTCAGGAAAAACTTGATATGAAAGATTACACAAAGTTTGATACGACATATTATGGCGCAATTTTAGGTTTGGATGTCGACAGAAAGTATACCGATAACTTTGATGCTACTTACGGTATATTTGTTTCTTATGTCGGAAGCCAATTAAAGGAAGAAGATTTTGAAGATGATAAAATTTCTCAAAACAGCGGTTTTGCAGGTTTAAGAGGTAATTGGTATATAGGTAAATTGTTCTTTGGCGCCGTTTTGGATTACGGCTTTTTGGCAAATAAGGTAGAAATTGACGCAGCAGACAATTCTAAAAATTATAATACACAAAGTATAGGTTTCTCGGCAAAAGCCGGTTATAATTTTGAAGTTGCAAAAAGAAGTTTCACAATCCAGCCGAATGTTGTGTTTAATTCAAATTATTTAATTACGGAAGAATATACGGATACAAATGATAATAAAGTTAAATCCGACAACATAATAAATATTGCAGTTGCTCCCGGATTGAAACTTGCAAAAACATTGGGTAAATGTTGGATAGTTTCCGCAGAAGGAAAATATGTTTTTGTATCATCTAACGGAGATATAAAATTAGAAAACGTATATAATATAGGAGCTTTACCCAAAACATATTATAAAGATTATGTAAGTTGCGGACTCGGTATAGAAAAAATTTGGGGTTATACCGTTCTTCATTTGAAAGGGCATAAAACATTTTGCGGAAGAGATGGTTATATGGTTAATGCCGGTATAGAATTTAAGTTTTAATTTGTTTTTTTAAGTTTTTAAAATAAATGGGGGAAAATATATAATGAATAAATATTTAAGTTTGTTGTTTATGTTGTTTTTAGCTGTATGTGTTTCAAGTTGCGGAACTAAATATGCAAGACCTGACAGATGTTGTTGTGACGTTCCGGAAGTTCCCAAAGTTGTGGAACCTGCTCCTGTTCCTGAGCCGGAACCTGAACCGGAACCCGAGCCGGAACCTGCTCCTGAACCGGAACCTGTTCAAGAAGTAAAACAGGCAATACAACAAGCCGTTCAGGAAGAAAAGAAAGAATTTACGCTTGACCTTGAAAAATTGATGAAACAAAGTTTGTTTGAATTTAATTCAACAAAAATAGCCGAAGAAAATTATGCGGGACTTGATGTAGTTGCGGATTTCTTAAAAGAAAACTCAAATATATCGCTTACAGTGGAAGGTCATACCGACAGTGTAGGTTCAAAAGAATATAATCAGGGCTTGTCTGAAAGAAGAGCAAAAGCAGTTGCGGATTATATTGTAAGCAAAGGTGTATCCCAAGAACAGGTTTCTACAATAGGTTATGGTTTTTCCAAACCTGTAGCAAGCAACAAAACTGCTGAAGGAAGAGCACAAAACAGAAGAACCGAATTAAAATTTAAAATTAACGACTAATTATAATTATATTCGATAATAAGTTGTTGAAAAGTGAAAAAGCAGAAAGATACAAATAGTTTTCTTTCTGCTTTTTTGTTATTAAATTTATTTATTCTTTTTTCTTCCACTCTTCCAAACTTCCAGTCCGATAAGTTTTGTTTTTTTATTCTTAATTTAATAAAATAAAAAGTTGTAATAATGTTAAATTTTGAGGTAAATTATGAACATAGTTAAAGAAGGATATCCTTTTATTTTCGGCTTTTTAATAGCGGGTTTAATTTTTAATTTGTTTTTTGCACCCGTATCGGTAATTTTTTATATTTTGGCTATATTTTGTTTTTTCTTTTTTAGAGATCCGGATTTAACAATTAACGAAGATAAAAATTTT
>NZ_CACWEU010000154.1:0-5550 GCF_902760015.1 Candidatus Ruminimicrobium bovinum | reverse complement strand
TTTGCATATTTTCCGTTTCGTTTAAAAATGCAATAAAAGTTCGCATTGTTTCCGTATTAATAATTTTACGAAATACACTTAATACCAAAAGCTCATTTGCTAATTTTTTTTGTTGTTGTTTATTCATTTTATTATCCGATATTTTTATTGTAAATTAAAAAAAATATTTCGGCAATGCCGAAAAAGCATTTTTTATATGTTCAATTTTATTGTCACAAATTGAAACGACGTCAAAACGAAAATCCGTTTTTAATTTATTCTGTTTTATATAAAGTAAAGCGGCTTTTATTATTTTTTGTTGTTTTTGTATTGTTACAAATTCATAAGGATTACCGTAATTACTGTTTTTTCTGAATTTAACCTCAACAAAAACTACCGTTTTTTTATCGGATGCTATAATATCTATTTCACCTGCTTTTACTCTATAATTTTTTTCAATAATTTTATATCCGAGTTTTTTTAAGAACTCGGCAGCAACAGCTTCATAATTATTTCCTACATCCGTAGTTATTCCCATACAAATTATTTTTGAGACCGGACAAAAATATCGGTTGCCGCCATTATTGTTTTATAATATTTTTCCAGTTTTTTATGTTCTTCGGTTACATCAACAGGAATTAATTTTTTTGTTTCCTTATCAAAATTAAAAGCCCGTATTGACTTATCGGTAAAATTATATTTTATTGCATATTTATCATTTACAACAAGCCCTTCGATATTTGTTATTATATTATCATCCGTCGAGAATAAATCATTACCGAAAGCCGTATATTGTGCGGAAGATAACGTTAAATTATATAATGTGGGCATAATATCCAAATGAGACCCGACTTTTGATGTATCAACTTGTTTTCTTAAATTTTTAGGGATATATAAATAAAAAGGAACCGCATATCTCAAAAACATATCTCGGCTTGAATAATTTGCCAATTCCCTTAAATTGTGGTCGCCCGTAACGGCTATTACGGTATTATCCGCAAATTCCGAATTTTTAATATCGGATATAAATTTTGCAAGTTCTCTGTTTGCAAACTGATAAACTTCAAAAATTGCTTTATCAGCCAAATCTTTTGAAGACATCATTTCTTTTATTTGTTGCGGAATTTCAAGCGGAATAGGTGTATATTTTGAAGGTATTTTATAAGGCGGATGTGTTTGTGTTGACATTCCCATAATAAATTGAGGTTTGCCATCATTATTTTTAAAAAGTTGTTCTTTTATCAATTCAAAAAATTTATCATCATTAATTCCCCACGAGTGTCTGTCTTCTTCGGATACGGCAACATTTCCTTCGCCTATGGTTTGGTCAAAACCGCAAACTTTATAAAAATTTTCCAAATCTCGCCATGTCAAACTGCCGCCATAAATAAAAGATGTTTTATAACCTGCTTTTTTATACGGCAAAACGGAAGAACTTGAAAAACATTTCAAAGCATTTTGTGTTTGGGTTATTTGATTTACAAGCGGCCTTTGAGGAATATTTAAAGATATTGTTTCAAGTGCATGAATTGTTATAAAACCTGCCGCCAAAAAATTTTCAAAAAGTATATCCCGGTCGAAATGTGTTTTTAATTCTCCCAAAACATTAAAATTTTTACTGTTTTTAAAAACAGGAAGTTCGCCGAAACCTTCCATAACAATAAGAATTACATTTAAAGGTTTTTGTTCCAAATTTATATTTTTTGTCGTAATATGATTAAATGCCGTTTCAAAATTTGTTGCATTTTTATATTGATTAAAATTTTTTAAATTTTGAAAAACAGTTTCTTCGTTTTTCAAATCAAAAAATTCCATTAAATTATTATTGTTTTTTGAACTTTGTATTTTATAATAAACGGCATCGGCCAAAGGATGAACGGGATTAACGGATAATTTATTTATAAAATAATTCGGAGAAATTTGAGAATAAAAAAGTCCCAGCGGAAACATTGACAAAGAACCGCGTGCCAAACCGAAATTTAAAACTATTATAAAAAGTATAACAAAAATTTTGGAATAAGTTTTCCAACAAAAACAATTAATTATTTTGTTATGAAAATATAATTGCTTATATGTTCTGTTTGCCGCAAAATAAATTGCATAAACTACAGCAAAAAATAATATAAATAAAAAATAAACTCTGTAATCGGCCAAAACGGTTTTAATAAGTGCGACGGTATCATCTTCAATTAACCCGAAAATCATCATGTTGTAATGGTCTTTAAAATATGAAAAAAAACCTATATCAACAAATATGGCTAAAAATAACAATGAAAAAATTATCGTGTAATAATATTTTATAAATTTTATTACCGCTTTAAAAAAAGAAAATTTTTGAATAAATAAACATATAACAAGTAATAACGTTACAACGGTATTTATGTAAGCGACAATTGAAAGGTCGAAACGAAAACCTAACCAAAATGCTTTTATAATATAAAAAAACATTCCGGAAAGATCTTTAAAATTTGCAAAATATAAAAAGAAAAAAAACCTATAAACCGTAAGCATAAATAAAACAGCCGTGTTTATAGGTATTAATATTAAGAAACTGTTCAATATAACATCAAAATTAAATTTTTCTTTCACCGATACTTACCTGATAACTACAATTTTGCCGTTTTGTTTTCTGTCGCCGTCTATATAGATAATCCAAATATATACACCGCTTTCAACATATTGATATGAATTATCTCTGCCGTCCCAATGAATTGTTTTTTCAGGGTTATCTGCCGGATTTGCTTGCGGTAAAGGAACATATTCCGGAAGTTTCCATTTTCTGCTTTTTACAAGATTGCCGGTAACATCATATATAAGAAGTTCACCCGATTTATGTGTCGGAACTTCTTCAAATTGAAATTTTATCCAACCGTCTGAATCCAAACTGCCGTATTTTTTCGTATCACCATAGTCAGCTAACGAAACATCGGCTTCAGGTATCCAAGGATTGGGAAAAACTTTTATTTTACTTTCCGCTTTAACAAATACGCAAGCGACCGTAAGTATTAAACCGACTATTATTAATTTTTTCATAATTATTGAACTCTTGCCAATGCTCTCTGTGCTTCCTTCATATTAGGTTTATAATATAGTGCACGTTTAAAGCAATCACGTGCTTTTGATATTTCGTTTTTACTGTATGCCGACATACCCTCTTCATAATATTTTTTTGCAACTTGTTCGGCAACTCTGTCAAGTTCAAATTTTGCCGAAGTATTTTCCGGATTATACTCCAACGATTTTTTATAAGATTGTGCAGCCAATTCAAATTTATTTGTTTTGTATGCGGAAAGCCCCTGTTTATAATATTTATCGGACAACTTTGTACTTAACCTTAAAATATATGCGGTTGATTTTTTATAATAGTCGTTAAATTCATATTTTTCGGCCAATATTTTGGCTTTCTTGAAATGTTCAACGGCAAGTTCAAGCCGACCTTTTTGATAATTATTCATACCGTCATCAAATTCTTGATTTAACCTGTCTCTTACCTTATCCTGTTCTTTTGATAACTTATATAATCTGTCATCTTCAGCCAGTGTTTGAATATTCTGTTGAGCTTTTTCTATATAATTTTGTGCATCAAGTCTGTGAGGAGCCGCAACCAAAACAGCTTCAAAATATCTGATGGCTTCCTCGTAATCACCCTTGTTGTAATGTTTCATACCGGTATTAAAAATTTCACTTACTTTATCGGATGCTATCTTTGCAAGTTGATTATCTATAAGAACCATTTTTTCTTTTGCCAAACTGTTTTCCGAATCAATCTCAAGCAAGTATTTTAAAGAATCCCTTGCTCTTATAATATTGCCCTTCTTGTAGAATTTCTCATACCTGTCCCATAAATATTGTATTCTTTCACTGTTTTTCTCTCTGTCTTGCAGTACTTTTATATCATCTGTTGAATGTTCTATTGCTTCAAGATAATTTTTTGCAACATTGTTTTCCGGATCAAGAGCCAAAACTTTTTTGTAATATTTTTCCGCTTTTACCATATTGTTTTTATTAAATGCTTTTGTTGCCGTATCCATGTATTTATTAACTTTTTTGAAATTATATTCATCGATTTCAGCCAATTCGTCAACAATTTTTCTCAGATATTTTTGTGAAGGTTGATGGTCAGGATATACCGCCAAAATATTATCAAATTCTTCTCTGGCTTTTGTAAAATCTTTAGCATAAAAACTTGCTTCGGCGTCTCTGAAATGTTGGTCCAAATAATATTCATAAGCTACTTTTTGTTCGCTGAAATTACCGAAGGCAAAATTTAAGCTGAAACTGTGTGTTGCATTCAAATCGGATGCCGGAATAAATGCATAATCAACGGATATTCCTTTAAACTGAAGCCCGATACCCATTCTTGTATTATTTAAAAGGGAATCGCCGCCGATTTTAAGACCGAATCTTAAAGCCAAAAAATAAACGGGATTTACGGATAAACCTATTGATGTATAATTTGAATAATTTTTAGGATTTGTAAAATCAAGAGCAACTTTTAAATTGTAGAAATCAAGATTATTATAAGCCAAACCTAACGTCAACATTTGAGGAAGTTCAAAATTTTTCTCAACAAATTTTTGTGATACTCCCAAATTTTTTAAAGCAAAACCGAAACTGAAATCTTTTGCCGTAGGAATTGAAATAATACCGCCTAAGTCAACCGCAATCGTTTCGGCTATATAATCAGCCAAAGAACTTCTCATAATTTTTAAATTTGCACCGAAACCGCCGTAATCAATAAAAACAGGTAAATATTTTTTTATCGGCAAAGAATAAGTAAATGCCGCCGAAAGGTCATAAGAGGTAGCACCTGAATAAGGATTTCCCGCATTATCATAATATGCATCGGTTTTATAATCAACATACATCAATGTTGCGCCGAATACACCTACATCGCTTAAAAAGCCGATACCGCCGTAATTATACTGAATGTCTCCTGTCATATTTGAAGTTGCAAGAGACACAACCGTTCTGTAAATCCCTATTGTTGAAGCCGGGTTTAAAACATTACCCGTTATAAAAGGGGATGTTAATGCAACACCCGCATCTGCCATTGCCGATGATGCCGGGTTAGGATTAAAAGCAAAAATTTTACCTGCAGCATAAGAAAATGAAGGTGTAATTAATAAACTTACCGCTATCAAAAATACAAGAAATTTTTTTAACACTATTACTCACCTTTAAATTACAATTTATAATATTATACAAAACTTTTATCGCTTTTTGTTCACTTTTTTTACAAGTTTAAAACCTTTCCCGAAAACCGTTACTATTTTTTTACCCCATTTACCCAATATTTGCCTTAAGTTTTTTATATGAGTATCAACGGTTCTTGTCGTAACGTCCGAGTTATAATCAAAAATTTTTTCCAAAATAACTTCTCTTGTTACAAGTGTATCTTGTTGCGAAAGAAACATTTGTAATAAATCAAATTCTTTCGGTCTTAAAACAATTTCTTTCCCGTTAAGCAAAACGGTTCTTGCCTGTAAATCCATTATAAGTCCGTCACATTTTAAAACTTGTTTTTCTTCCGTTCTGTTTGTTCTTCTTAAAATAGCTCTTATTCTTGCA
>NZ_CACWEU010000153.1:0-6073 GCF_902760015.1 Candidatus Ruminimicrobium bovinum | reverse complement strand
TTGTTGGTTGTCATACCGCACTTGATGCGGTATCTCGTAGTTGTTGAACCATTAAACTGTTCAACCATTAACTAAAATGAGGCATAGAGGCATAGAAAAAAAGAGATAAAAATGGAAAATAAAAAAGAGTCGTTATCAATGCATCCATACATCCATACATCCATGCATCAAAAGGTTTTGCTCATCAATTCCGTCTGTGGTATCGGTAGCACCGGAAGAATCTGTACCGATTTAGCACAACAATTTGAAAAACAGGGCAACGAAGTTAAAATTGTCTATGGCAGGAACTCCTATGTTCCGAAACAATTTCAAAAATATGCTGTTAGAATCGGTAACAATTTAGATGTTAAACTACATGCACTGCAAACAAGGTTGTTTGATAATCACGGTTTTGGCTCATATAATGCAACAAAAAAGTTTTTAAAATGGGTAGAAGAATATAATCCTAATTTAATTTGGTTACACAATATACACGGCTATTATATTAATATAGAACTTTTATTTACTTGGTTAAAACAACATCAAAATATACAAATAAAATGGACTTTGCACGATTGTTGGGCATTTACAGGGCATTGTTCTTACTTTACATTTGCTAAATGTAATAAGTGGCAAACAGAATGCCAAAACTGCCCGCAGAAAAAAATGTATCCTGCAAGTTTGTTTAAAGATAACTCTAAACAAAACTTTGAAAAGAAAAAAGAACTTTTTACCGGTTTAAAAAATATTACTTTAATTACTCCGTCAAAGTGGCTTGCTAATTTAGTTAAACAAAGTTTTTTAAACCAATATTCGGTAGAAGTAATTTATAACACAATAGACAAAACAATTTTTAAACCAACACCGAGTGATTTTAGAAAAAAGTATTGCTTAGAAAATAAAAAAATAATTTTAGGTGTAGCAAGTGTTTGGGAAACAAGAAAAGGTCTTAACGATTTTATAGAACTATCAAAGATGTTAGATGATAATTACAAAATAGTTTTGGTAGGTTTAACCCAAAAACAAATTAAATCTTTACCCAAAAATATTTTAGCCATACAAAAAACAACCAGTCCGCAAGAATTAGCACAAATATATTCCGCAAGTGATGTATTTTTTAATCCTGCTTATGAAGACAATTACCCAACAGTTAATTTAGAAGCTCAATCTTGTGGAACACCTGTTATTACTTACGATGTTGGCGGTTGTAAAGAAACTTTAGTAGATGAAAAATCTTGTTGTATAGAAATTGGAAATTATAAAAAAGTTTTGGAAATATTGAGAAAATATAATTATGTTACAAACAAATAAAATATTAACTTTTTTTTCATTATGGTTATTAATTTTATTATTAGTTATAGTCTTTATTGCAGCTATACCATTCGGTAATTTCCAAAGAAGTGATTTTGGTGTTTATTTAACTTTTTTTGTTAATGGTTTTTTATGGACACTTCTACTTATAAAAGAAGTTAAAAAATATTCTTTTTCTTTAATGATGATACATTGGAGTTTTTGTCTATTATTTTTCTTTTTTGCTGCAATTATTCAATATTCAAATAATGTTTTTCCATGGGTAAATTATCTTTCTGATGATATTTTAACTAAAACAAATTTATATCTAACCTGTTGGACATTTTTTGTAATTATAGGAAATTTGTTTGTGAATGAAAAAGGATATATGATACATAATTTATCTTATATTAAAAAAAGCAACAAAATTTTTATATTAACAATATCTTTAACATTGTTTAGTATTTTTATTATGTTCTATAGAATAAATGAAATAGGTTTTATAAATTTGTTTTCAAGAGCAACATCAGGAATAAGTTATTCTGAAAATTCTTCAATAACTTTATTATTAGGGAAAATATTACAGTCTATTTCTTATTTTGCTGTTATTTTTTCTTTTATTAATAAAAAATTAAATAAAAAAGGAAGTATTTTTGTTTTTATTTCTTCTTTATCGTTGTTAATTTCTTTCTTTCCAACAAGTTTAGCTAGAAATACAACAGGTGTTATTTATTTAGGCTTATTATTAACATTATCTAAAACTTTAAAGACAAATAAACTTTTTATAATATTATTTTTAGGAGCATTTCTTATATTATTTCCTTTTTTAAATGCTTTTCGTAATATTTCTTTTTACAATGTTTCAATAACTCAATCAATTTTAAATGTATTTAATAATTTATCTATAGTATGGTTAGCTGGTGATTATGATGCATATACAATGTTAAATTTAGTTATTGATTATATTCATATAAATAGTATTACTTTTGGCTATCAATTATTAGGAGTAGTTTTATTTTTTATTCCAAGAATATTTTGGATGTCTAAACCAATAGGGAGTGGAGCTTTTATTGCAGAAAATTATAATTGGAATTTTACAAATGTATCATGTCCGTTACCAGCGGAAAGTCTTATAAATTTTGGCTTTATTGGCTTAATTATTTTTGGAATACTTATTGGTTTTATTGCAAAAAAATTAGATTTATTTTATTGGGAAAATATTGATATTTCGGGAAAACAAATTAATAATTTTGAATTAATTTATCCTGTTATATTGATGTTTTTCTTTTTTATGTGTAGAGGAGATTTATTATCTTCAACCGCTTATATGATGGCTTATATTTTTGTGTGGTTTATATTAATAAAAATTTTAAATATAAACATCTTGCAGTTAAAAAAATATAACAAAAAATAAACTTTAAGAATATAAAATGACTAAAAATATAATTTTTACACCATTTTTTTTTAATGAAAAATATAATTCAGGCATGAATGTTTTTTCTAAAGATAAAAAAAATATTTATTTAAAAAATATTTGTGTATCTTTAATATCTGCGAGACATTATAATAAATCTTGTGACATTGCTTTGGTAACAAATTTGCAAGATAATCAAATAGATAAAAAATATAAACATTTACTTGAAAACAATAATATTAAAATTTTTACTTTTGAATATGATACTTTTTGTTTTCCTAAAAATTATCCATGGGCATCTGCTTTTTATAAATTATGTGCATTGGATCATTTAGTAAAAATGGACTATGAAAACTATTGTTATTTAGATGCTGATACATATATACAGAATAGTTTTGATAATATTTGGAAAGAAACAAAAGATAATATTTTACTATATGATATAAATCATGGTTTAGATACTAAAGATTATATTACATTTTGTAAACAAATAAAGTTTTTTTTTAATAAGGAAATTTTTATTACTCAGTATGGAGGAGAATTTTTTGCAGCCAATCTATCATTGGCAAGAAAGTTTATTGAAAAAGCCAAAGATATTTATAACGAAATGAAAAACAAATGTTTCCTTACATCTATAGGAGATGAATTTATACTTAGTATTACTGCTTATAAACTGAGAGATAAAATAAAAAATGCAGGAGCTTATATTTTTAGATTTTGGACAGATTCTTTTAGATTAGTATCAACTTGTTACAAATTTAATAAAGTTTCAGTTTTGCATTTGCCATCAGAGAAAGAACGAGGAATAATAAAAATTTTTAATAAATTCATCAGCCAAAATAAAATTCCAAAAGATAAACAAATTTGGAAAATTTGTCATTTAAGTAACTATCCATTAATCGATAAAATAAAGTTGTTTATAAAAGAAACTATAAAGAATGAAAATATTATTAATAAATTATGCTTATGGTACAGAAATTATAGAAAAAAATCTTAACTTATTGTTTATATATTTTATAAATAAGGACTAAAAAAATGAATATTAAAAAATTACAGCAAGTAGAATTGAAAATATTAGAACAATTTATCAATATTTGTAACAAAGAAAATTTACAATATTATGTACTAGGAGGAACATTATTAGGTGCAGTTCGTCACAAAGGTTTTATTCCTTGGGATGATGATATTGATGTTGCTATGCCAAGAAAAGATTATGAAAAATTTTTAAATGTTGCTCAAAAATATTTATCACAAGAATATTTTTTACAAACTTATATTAGTGATAAAGAATATTTTCTAAATTTTGCAAAAATAAGAAATTCAAATACCACATTTATTCAAAATTGTTTTAGTAAATGTAATATGAATCACGGTATTTATATAGATATCTTCATCTTAGACTACTATCCTATAAATAAAATTAAATGTTTATTATTAAATTTAAAAAATAAAATTTTTTTATTTAGAATCAATGAAATTTATAACTTATCAAAAGCAGATTATTCTTTATATAAAAAATTTTGTGTAAAAAGTTTAGCAAAAATATTAAAAATTTTTTATCCAAATATATATTCGGTTTTAATCAAAAGAGATATTTTATTTAAATCCATAAAAAAAAGTAATTTAATTACTAATTATGGTGGACTTTATGGTAAAAAAGAAGTGTCACCAATAGAATGGTTTGGAAAAGGAATAAATCTTCAGTTTGAAAACTTAACGGTAAAGGCTCCTATAGAATATGATAAATACTTAACTCAAATATATGGTAATTATATGAAGTTACCTCCAAAAGAAAAACAAATTTCAAATCATCCCACAGATATTATTGATTTAGAAAAGCCATATACAGAATATATAAAAAAAGGAAATATTAAATGAACAAATTAAAAAATTACGGAATAATTTTAGCATCAGGAACAGGTAGCAGATATGGTGCGGATATTCCAAAACAATTTATAAAAATTGCAGGTAAAACAATATTGGAACATACCATAGAAATTTTTGAAAAATCTTCAAATATTGACGAAATCATTATTGTTATTACTCCCGAATATAGGCTTAAAGCGGAAGATATTTTGTTAAAAAATAATTATAAAAAAGTTTCAAAAATATTAAATGGCGGAGAAACAAGAAAAGAAAGTTCGTATATCGGTATTAGTTCAATAGATGATGAAGAAGCAAATATTGTTATACATGATTGTGCAAGGCCGTTTTTAACACAAAGAATAATTGATGATTGTATTAAAGCTTTAGAAAAATATGATGCAATAGATGTTGCAATACCATCCGCAGATACTATTATAAAAATAAAAGACAATATTATTGAAAATATTCCTAATAGAGCAGTATTGAGAAGGGGGCAAACACCACAATGTTTTAAACTTTCATTAATAAAAAAAGCACATGAACTTTCAAAAAATGATAAAAACTTTACCGATGATTGTGGATTGATAGTTAAATACAATTTGGGAGAAGTTTATGTAGTCGAAGGTGATACCGAAAATATAAAAGTAACATATCCGAGTGATATATTTATGGCAGATAAATTATTTCAAATAAGAAGTAATTTATATCCTTCAAATATAGGATTGGAGAAATTAAAAGATAAGGTAATAGTAATATTCGGTGGAACAAGTGGAATAGGAGAAGCAACAGCAAATCTTGCAAAAGAATATAAAGCAAAAATTTATACTCCGTCATTAAGAAATGATTGTGATATCACAAATTATAATCAAATAGAAAAATATCTAAAAAAAGTTTTTGAAGAGAATAAAAAAATAGATTATGTGATAAATTCAGCAGGAATATTAAGTATGGGAAAACTTGTTGAAAGAAAAATAGAAGATATTCAAAAAGATATAAACATAAATTATATCGGTTCAATAAATGTAGTAAAAGCAGCAATACCTTATATAAAACAATCAAAAGGTTCAATGCAATTATATGCATCAAGTAGTTATACAAGAGGAAGAGCATTATATTCAACCTATTCGTCGACAAAAGCAGGAATAGTAAATTTAGTTCAAGCATTAGCGGAAGAACTATATACTGAAGATATAAGAATAAATGTAATAAATCCCGAAAGAACAGCAACACCAATGAGATTTAAAGCGTTCGGCAAAGAACCGGAAGGTAGTTTGTTACAACCTGAAAAAGTAGCAGAAGCATCATTAAAAACTTTACTTTCGGATTTGACTGGACAAGTTATTGATGTAAAAAGAGATTAAAATAATAAAAAATGAATACCAAAGATTTAATTTCAGTAATCATCCCAGTATATAATGTTGAACAGTATTTAAGCCGCTGTATTGATAGTGTTATTAATCAAACTTATAAAAATTTAGAAATAATATTAATTGACGATGGTTCAACTGATAATAGCGGAAAAAT
>NZ_CACWEU010000152.1:0-2197 GCF_902760015.1 Candidatus Ruminimicrobium bovinum | reverse complement strand
TAATAATGTTTTCTACTTTATTAATAATAGTTTTTTCTGAATAAAATTTTAATGTTCTTAGCAAATCGATGACATAAGAATTAATATCTATACAAACTACACTATTTGCTTTAACATTTAAACCTACACTTGCCCCACCACAACATAAATCAACAAATCTATCAATTTCTTTAGGAAAGAATTGAATTAATTGATCTAAAATTCTTGATTTATTACCTGTATAATTTAATGGTGTTTTTACTATATTTTCTAACATTATTTTATTTCTTCCTCAATTTCTTCTTCTATACCATAAAATCTCAATAATGTGTTTATATCAACAAAGATTCCTTTTCTTATAAATTCTTTTTTATCCATATTTTTATAAAATATTTTTATCATATTTATAAGAGTTCCTGTGTTGGCAAAATGTAATTTTCTATGACAATTAGGACAAACAGGTATCAAATTTTCAACGACATCTAATGAATTACCAAAATGTTTAGAATTTTTTAGTTGTATCATATGATGTGCTTCTAAATAGTTGTTATTTTCTTTTGTATGAAAATAATTTAACTCGTGAGCTTTATGACTATCCTCAGAACATTCATATACATCAAAAAAACATTTATAATTATATTGTTCTTTAATTTTATTTGATAAATTTTTTCTGCTTTTTACTTCTACTACTTTTGTTTTTTGCATACCTGTAAATAAAACAAAAATATCCTCTAACATTTTAATATTTTCTTGTAAAAGTTTAATAAGTTTATTCTTATCATTTATATCAAAAAACTCGTTTAATTTTAATCTAAATATTTCTTCAACATACAAATTCAAAATATCACTATTATTTGAATACATATTTTTCTTAAAGATATTTTTTAGAATATAATAATTTAAGATTATAGCAACATCTCTTTCAAAATTAACTTGTCCACCTGCATTATGAACTTTTTGATATATAAGATTATCTTTGCTTTTATATTTTTCTATAAGGTCATTTATTTCTGTAACAGATATATTAGCTCCTAACAAATCAAAAGCAATATCATAACTTTCTTGAGAACTTGGATTATAAAAAACAGTTGCTAATAAAAATCTATTTATATTTTTATTCAATATACAATCTAATCCTTCATCTATAAGATTTCCTTTAAAGCTATTTATTATTTTTTCTATTTCAACTTGAGGTTGGTTTTGTATTCCGAAATAACTACCATTTAACAAATATAAATGCAAAAGAAAAAACAAATAGCTTCTTCCATATTCTTCTGACTTCAAAATTTCATACATCTTTTCAGCAATATTGTTTAGTGTTGGAGATTGCTCTATATTTCTAAATAATATATTTGCAACTTCTAATCTCAAAAATTTTTGTTTATTATCTTTTGCTATTTCTTTAGAATAACACCATTTTTTCCATTCTGCTAAATCATTCTTTCTAATTATAAATTCAGGAACTATTTCTTCTATATACTCTACAAAAGTTTTTATACTTCTAATATTTGTTGTTATGAAACCAAAAATTCTATGTTGACTTGTATGCTTATTTGAAACAAACTCTTTATTATTTATTTTGTTTAATCTTTCTGTTATATGCATAGACAACCTCTATAACGATGATTTTCGGTTATTTTACAAAATTCAAATATTATTTACTACTTTTTTAATTAAATACTTTTTTATTTATGATTTATTATCTGTTAAAAACTTAATACATTTGTAAGTATTATAATAATTTTACAAAAGAAAGTCAAAAAAAAACATTTAATATTATCTTGAGTTTTTATAAACAGGTCTATTTTAGGAAAAAAACCGTCAAAACCCGGTGCACCAAAGACAACTTTTATCTTTCGTTAATATTATATACTTCAAAATTTAAGTTTAATAAAGTATTGATAACTAATAACCATATACCTAAAATCTATGACGATAATACAATGTAATACCGAATAAGTGAGTGTAGAGTAATTCTACTTTTGATAACTATAATTTAAAGTTCAAAATAGATATATTTGTAGTATTTTTATGTCGGAAATAAAGATTAATGTAGTGTAGTTAATAGACATAAAACTATAAGCAATAAAGAAACAATGTAGGTATATAAACAATCCGCATTTTCGGAGGGAATCCGAAAAGTCCCGTAGAAAATGCCTTATGGGTTAGAGATGTAAGTTAATAAACAAACCGTAAGTATCTGGTAACAGAATGTAAG
>NZ_CACWEU010000151.1:0-2418 GCF_902760015.1 Candidatus Ruminimicrobium bovinum | reverse complement strand
TTATTTGTTTTATGTTGACTTTTATAACTTTATATATTAAAATAATTATATAAATATTCCGCTTTGTAAATAGTAAAGCGGCTAAATTATAAAAATATGAATATAAAAAAAATTAAAGAAAAATTTATTAAAAACAACGGTATTTTAAAATCAAATCAATTATACGATTTAGATTTGAATTACAATGATATTCAATATTTAATTGAAGAAGATTCTATTGAAAAAATAAGAAACGGATATTATTGTTTAAAAGGTAATAATTATAGTGAAGAAAAATTAATATCTTTGCTTTTTCCAACTGCCGTTATCTGTATGGATTCCGCTTTGTTTTATTACGGATATAGTGATAAAACTCCTTTGTGTTGGCATATTGCCGTAAATAAAGATATATCTAAAGCAAAATTTAAAATATCATTTCCTGTTGTTAAACCCTATTATATTGAACCAAAGGAATTAGAATACGGAATAACAACTGCAAAATACAAAAATTGCAGTATGAAAATTTTTGACAGAGACAGATTAATTTGTGAATGTTTTAAATATGAAAAAAAGATAGATAAAGAACTGTTTAATAAAGCCGTTCAGGCATATATAAAAGATTCTAAAAAAAACATTAAAAATTTATTGGAATATTCAAAAAAAAGGAATATTCAAAAAAAAGCAAAAAACATAATAGGACTGTTTTTATGACGACAGATTTAGGTAAATCAATAATAGAACAACTAAAGAATAAAAGTAAAAATACGGGAATATCTTTACAGGTATATTTACAATTATTTTGCCAAGAAGAATTTTTGAGAAGATTATCTTTTTCAAAATATTCAAATAATTTTATTTTAAAAGGTGGTCTTTTTATATATACATTAACAAATTTTGAAAGCCGAGTAACAATAGATATCGATTTTTTATTAAACAAATTATCTAATTCAATTGAAACAATAAAGAATATAATGGAAGAAATTATAAAAATTGAAACAGGAAATAATTACATTTCTTTTAAAATAAACAAAATAGAAATAATTTCTCCTCAAAGAAAGTATAACGGTATTTCTTGTCAATTAATCGGAAAGATAAAGAACACTAAAACTCCATTTAATGTTGATTTTGGATTCGGTGATGTTATTTTTCCAAAACCTAAAAAACTAATGATTAATACACAGTTAAAAAATTTTTCTAAACCTACAATAAAAGTTTATTCCATTGAAAGTACTATTGCAGAAAAACTTGACGCTATAATACAAAGATTTGAATTATCGAGCAGAATGAAAGATTATTATGATATATATTATCTTGCAAACAAATTTGATTTTAATGCCAATAATTTAAAACAAGCAGTAATTAAAACATTAAAAAACAGAAATAGTTATTATGATAAAAATACAATAAAACAAATTATTGAATTGGTTTCAAATAAGGAAGTTGTATCAAGATGGAAGAACTTTTGCAAAAAATTACAAATAAAAAATTTACAATTTGATGATGTTATTATTTTAATAACAAAATTTTTTGTTCCTATATGGAATGATATGATAGAAGAAAAGGAAATAAATAAAACATGGAATGCTTCTTTAAACAAGTGGATTTAAAATAAGTATTTAATATTCTAATTGTTAATAGATTCCAAAAACTTTTAATTACAGTGCAATTATAAGCATACAAAAACGAATTTTTATTAAATGTATTTTATTCTATCATAGATTCTGATTCCAGATTATGTCCAGAATGACAAAAAGTTATTTTTGTGGTGTGTCGTTAAAGACCTTAAGATTAAGGTCGCTATATATTTGTTAAAACTTGCAATTTT
This sequence comes from Candidatus Ruminimicrobium bovinum, assembly GCF_902760015.1. Classification (NCBI taxonomy): domain Bacteria; kingdom Pseudomonadati; phylum Elusimicrobiota; class Endomicrobiia; order Endomicrobiales; family Endomicrobiaceae; genus Candidatus Ruminimicrobium; species Candidatus Ruminimicrobium bovinum. The sequence continues at coordinate 614 of NZ_CACWEU010000151.1, read as the reverse complement.
TTATTCTTTCCAACGCTTCCTTAATTCTCGGAACAGGGACTGTCAATGCAAATCTGACATACCCTTCACCGCTTTTTCCCATACCGTTACCGGGAGTACAAACTATTGCACATTCATCCAACAGTTTTGAAACCACTTCAGACGATTTATATCCTTTCGGAACTTTTGCCCAAACATAAAAAGATGCTTTCGGCTTTGTTACATTCCAACCGAGTGCATTTAGTCCGTCACATAAAGCATCTCTTCTTGCTTTATATATTGTTCTCATATCTTCCACACATTCCTGAGAACTTGTTAATGCCGTAATTCCCGCTTCCTGTACTGCTTGAAAAACTCCGGAATCATAATTATCTTTTACTTTTGCTATTGCTGCAACAATATCTTTGTTACCGCAAACCCAACCTAATCTCCAGCCGGTCATATTGTAAGTTTTTGATAACGAGTGAAACTCCACACCAACTTCTTTTGCTCCTTCAAATTCCAAAAAACTCATAGGTTTTTCGTTGTCGTCATAATAAATTTCGGAATATGCATTATCGTAAGCAACTATAATGTTATACTTTTTGGCAAATTGTATAAGTTTAACATAAAACTCTTTAGGTGCAATTGCTGCC
>NZ_CACWEU010000150.1:0-7246 GCF_902760015.1 Candidatus Ruminimicrobium bovinum | reverse complement strand
ATTAAAATTTGAAGATCCTAAAGCATTGGAAAGAAGAATATTGTTAGACACTTACAAAACTTTCGGATGTGAAAGCGGGCAACCTACATTTAGATATAGTTTAATAGATGGTGTTCGTGACGGTTTTTTAATTAATCCTATAGTTGTAGATGCAAGAACAGATATTACAACCGAATTGTTATCTGAAAAAGGTTATTCTGTAGTTCAAATAACAGACGATGGACAAGAAACGACCGAACAAATGTTTTCTAAAGAATTTGAAAAGAAATTCTTTTCCGAAAACACAAATATTCAATTTTGTAAAGTTCTTCTTGAAAACGGTTTAAAAGACCCTATATCAGGAGAATTCGGTAAAACAATAGTTTTTTGTGTAAGTCAAAATCATTGTGCAAAAATTATGGATATATTAAATAAAATGGCACATAAAATATGGCCAAACAAATATAATTCGGATTTTGCTATGCAAGTAACATCTTGTATTCCAACAGCACAAGAAATGGCAGAACATTTTTCTAATAATAATTTATCAGGCAATTCAAAGTTTTTGGACGAGTATAAAACAAGTAAAGCAAGGGTATGTGTTACTGTTGGAATGATGACAACCGGTTACGACTGCCAAGATGTTCTAAATTTAGCATTAATGCGACCTATTTTTTCTCCAACGGATTTTGTTCAAATTAAAGGAAGGGGAACAAGAAAATTTACTTTTAAGTACCCAACAACAAAACCTGTTGAATTTAGAAACAAAGAACACTTTAAATTGTTCGACTTTTTTGCAAACTGCCAATATTTTGAAAAAGATTTTAACTACGACGAAGAACTAAAATTACCAAGACTTAAAAACAGTGAAGGATATGGTGGTGGAGAAGGCACACCACCAATAGAACCTATAGAAGTTTTTGAAATTGATAAACTTAAACAACTTACAGAAACAAAAATCGGTTTAGACGGTATGAAAATAGACAGAGAGCTATTCCAACAGTTTAAAGAAACCGTTACAGCCGATGAAGATATAAAAACCGCTGTTGATAACGAAGATTGGCAAACAGCCGAAGATATCACAAGAGATAGGTACGAAAACAAACCTAAACTTTTTATAACTCTTGAAAAATTAATGAAAGCTGAAATGTTAGATAGAAGATTATCATGGAAAGAAGTTTTACAAAGGGCTTTCGGATTGCTTTCAAAATTTAAAAACCAAGATGAACTTTTGGAAGATGAATGCGATAAATATATTTCAATTTATAAACCGCAAGCAGAATATGTTCCTTATATCAAAAACTTTATTAAAGCTTATGTAACAAATGAAGAATTTAGAAAAATTATCGAAGAAAAAAAGTATCAACAACTTAACTTTAACCAAGCTTTTTCAATGGAAGATTTTAAACATTTAAATGGTTATAGAGATGAATTACCTACATACATAAAAGATAATATCGTTATTAATAAATTTATGAAATAAAAAAGGTATAAAATGTTAACGAAAGATATCAAACAAACAATAGATAATGCCAGAAATATTTTAGTAGGCAAAATTCCTAACCCACAGTCTCAAATAGAGCAAATTACAATTGCTATGATTTATAAATTTATGGACGATATGGATATAGAACCCGTAGAAATGGGTGGAAAAAGAGAATTTTTTGTTGAAGAACTTGAACAATATGCTTGGTCAAAAATTATGTCCGAAAAACTTGGTAACCAAGTAAGAATGAACCTTTATACCGAAGCTTTAGAAGAATTACAACATTCAAAAAGAATTCCTAAATTATTCAGAGATATTTTCAAAGGTGCATATTTACCGTTTCGTGACGGGCAAACTTTAACTTTATTTTTAAAAGAAATTAACGATTTATCATACGATGATAGCGAAAGTCTTGGTGATGGCTTTGAATATCTTCTTTCAATTATGGGTTCTCAAGGCGATGCAGGGCAATTTAGAACACCAAGGCACATTATAGATTTTATAGTAGATGTTGTTAAACCTACAAAAACAGATAGAATTTTAGACCCGGCATGCGGAACGGCAGGTTTTCTAATTTCCGCATATAAATATATCTTAAAAGATGCAGAACAAATAAAACACAATTTAACCCCTAAAGAAAGAAAATCTTTAACTGAAAATATTCAAGGTTACGATATTTCTCCCGATATGGTAAAACTCGCTCTTGTTAATATGTATTTACATAAATTTAAAGAACCTAAAATATATGAATATGATACATTATCAAAAACAGAAAAATGGGATGATTATTTTGATTGTATTTTAGCAAATCCACCTTTTATGACACCAAAAGGCGGAATTCAACCCCATAATAAGTTTGCAATAAAAGCAAATCGTTCCGAAGTTTTGTTTGTGGATTATATTATGGAACATATTAAATCAAGAGCAGGTGTAATTGTACCTGAAGGTATAGTGTTTCAAAGTGCAAATGCTTATAAACAGTTGAGGAAAAAGCTTGTAGATGAAAATTATTTGTATGCTGTAGTAAGTTTACCAAGTGGAGTTTTTCAGCCATATTCCGGTGTAAAGACATCAATATTGTTTATGGACAAAACTTTTGCAAAAAAGACAGATAAAATTCTTTTTGTAGAAGTTCAAAACGATGGCTTTGATTTAGGTGCACAAAGAAGACAAATAGATAAAAACGATTTGCCAAAAGCATTGGAACTTATTAACGATTGGCAAAAATCTATAAACACAAAAAAAGAATTTAAATCCAACTCTACAATAGTAACTGTTGTTGAAAAAACAAAACTTGCCAAAAATGAAGAATATAATTTAACAGCATCAAGATATAAAGAAACAAAAGATTATTCTAATTGCAAATGGGAAAAGTTTAAGCTAGGGGAATTATGTGAATTAAAAAGAGGAAATGCTATTACAAAAAAAGATATTGTTAAAGGTTCTATACCTGTTGTTGCTGGCGGACAAAATCCTGCATATTATCACAACGAATATAATAGGTATGGAGAAACTATTACGATAGCAGGTTCCGGAGCATATGCGGGCTTTATTAGTTATTATACTACTCCTATTTTTGTATCAGATGCTTTTACAATAAAATCATTAGATGACAGGAATGTTCTTACAAAGTATGTTTATTATATTTTAAAAGCAAGACAAGAATATGTTTATTCGTTGCAATCTGGAATGGGAATTCCACATGTATATGCAAAAGATTTAGTGGATTACAAAATTCCATTACCACCAATAGAAATTCAAGAACAAATCATAAAAGAACTTGATAGTTATCAAGCAGTAATCGACGGTGCTCAAAAAGTTATAGATAACTGGAAACCAACTTTCCAAATAAACCCCAACTGGCAAAAAGTGAAATTGAATAATGAAAAATATTTTCTTGTAGAATCTGGTGGTACTCCATCATCAAATGATCCAACTTTATGGGATGGAAATATTAATTGGGTAACATTAGTTGATTTACCACAAGAAGACTACATTTCTATTTTAACATCTACAAAACGAACAATTACACAAAAAGGTCTATCGAAATCTTCTGCAAAGTTATTACCGGAAAACAGCATATTGATATCGTCAAGGGCAACAATTGGTCGTGTTGCAATTAATAAAATTAAGTTAGCAACAAATCAAGGTTTTAAAAATATTATTATCAAAGATTTTTCTAAAATAAACATAAAATTTTTAGCTTTAAATATAAAAAAATTATCAGATAAAATGAATTTAATGGCAACAGGTGGAACATTTAAAGAAATTTCAAAAACTGCTATTGGTGCTTTAGAAGTATTCCTTCCTCCTATTGAAGAACAAGATAAGATAGTTTCAAAAATTGAACAAGAAGAAAAAGCAATAGAAGGATGTAAAAAACTGATAAAAATTCAGCAAGGAAAAATAAACTCCAAACTCCAATCCATCTGGGGAGAAAATGAGTAATATAATTTATTTAAATTCAGAATTGGACGAACTTAAGTCTTTTTTACCATTAAACATAAGAAATCCTTACTTCTTAGTAATGTTTGAAAATATGTTGTTAGTTGAAAATTCTGATTTTTATAATAATGCTATAATTAATATTACACATTTTTACAATTTCATTTTGCATTGCTTTCTTTTTCAAATATATTATGTTGATGAAAATTTAGAATTGTTAAAATATTTACAAAAAACAACAGGAATTTTAAATAGTAAAGATGGTAGTAAAAAAATTGACATTTCAAAAGATTTTGATATTGCATATTTTTCTAACATTGAAAAGGATGCAATAAATTATTTCTTACATATTTTTAAATTGGATAAAAGTTCTCATCTTTGTCAAAAAAACCAAGAAATTTTTGATTTAAGAAATTCTGCAGCTCACTTGAATATGGATATAATTAATCATAATAGATTTGAGTACTTTATTGCAAAGGTACAAGAAAATATAGAGGAAATATTTGAAAAAGTTTATAAATATACAAAAAAGATAATAATTACCGAATTAGCAAAAGCAATAAAAAAGAAGCGTATAGATGAATCGTCTTATGTACAGATTTTTGAGGAAATCAATCGTAACTATTATATATCAATCAATTTTTATAAACTATTTTTTAAAAATAATAAAATAGATAATCCTAAAACAAATAGTCCAAATTATTATATTAAAAAATATATTAAAGAATATCTTCAACTTGAAGAGAAATAAATACTATATATTCTAATTTTTTTATTTTATATTAGATACAGAAATTATTTTTTGATTATTATGGTTTTGTACAATTTTAAAAGCATTTGTATTTGAAAATGTATGCATAAAAGAATGATGTATTGTTAATACTAAATCTTGTAATTCATCATCTTCTTCAAGTAATTTAATATTTAATCCTATATTTCGTAAATCTATATAAGAGAAATGTCTAGAATGTGTTTTTGATTTGCTATGATCTGATAAAAAATCACAAATTTGATTTACTTTCATATCTTTATTCGGATCATCAACAAACATACCCTCTTTTAACCATTGTTTAACAATCTCTTCAGCTAATGTTTTTGATTTTTCACAATCCCCTAAAAAAGTAGGATGATATTTGTTTATTATCATTTGCCAAAGAGGAATACAAGATGGCTCTCTTTTTATTTCTTCTTTGGCTTTTTCAAATTCTTCTAATACACCCCAAGTTGAAAGTCCATTAAACTGAGGATCTATTGGACCAAGACTTGAATGTTTTCCCATAATAATTTCTTTTGCAGCACAAGCCATCATTGTTCCCGCAGACATAGCAAGATGAGGAACAATAACTCTGATATTGGAGCCAAAAATTTCTTTTAAATAAAATACTATAGATTGTGTAGCAGTGAGATTTCCACCAGGTGTATGTAAAATTAAATCCAAACCTTTACTTTTATCTAACTTATGTATAGTTGTCATAAAAGCATTTTGATCTAAATCTGTTATTCCTGTATTAATATTGTCATTAGTTTTATGTAGCCAACCAGAATAATATGCTATAACATTTCTATTGGTTTTTTCGTATAATTTATGTAAATATTTATCTCTAACAACATCCAAAGGTGCTGTATTAGATGATATTTCTTGTAATTCTTTAAGAACATCTGACCAATTTGGCATTAAATTTTTCCTTCCATTTGTTTTAAATAATTTAGTTCATTAGTAATTTTGATATCTTTTTTTTCTACTGGAGCTGAACATTGCTTAAAATTTTTTGAAAATTCTTCTGGAGTAGAATAGTCTTTTAAATCGGAAATTTTAATTCTAAATAGATTGAAATCTTTTACAAAATTTGTTTTTTCCATATTGCCGCTCCAATATAGTTTCTATATGATTTGGGTAATATTTTATCTAAAAAAAAAACTATAGTTCAACAGTGAGATTAAAAATTTTATATTTATAAACTAAAAATATTTAGGGAAGACTGTAATAAATTTTTTTGTTTGAGTAGAAAAGAATTTTAAACATTTATTTAAATTTCCTTTCTTTGTGAAATCTATTTGTTTGAATATTATTATCCTACTAGCTTTTTTATTTTTTAATTCTCTCCAATCAAGATTTTCTTTTAATTCTTTTTCTATTGATTTTTTGTTCTTATATAGTTTGCGGAAAAAATTTTTATCTCTATATATATACAACTCGCAGCCGATATAATATTTTTTATCTTCCATATCCTTGGTTGCAGATAAGGAAATATGTGCTTTCCCTGTTCCAACAGAAATATTGTGATAGTGTCTTGAATGGGGTTCTCTTAAATTAATATTTTTATATTTATCTTTGCAATATTTGTTGAAAGATAACCAAAGATTATATTGTGCATCTCTTATATTGTTTGATATCTTTTTATGAATTTTATTTTTTACAATGATATTCTTATTTATCTTTTCGTTTTGTAATATATTTTTAATTTCTTGTTTATTAAATAACGTACTTTCTTTTTCTAAATCTTTTGCTGCTTTTTTTTCTTCTCTTTGATATAGCAATTCATTTCCTTTAGGTTTCAATAAAGAAATCAACAATTTTTCTAAGGGAGCAATATATTCCGGCTTATCAACGACATATACAGAAAATCTGTTCCATTTATTTTTGTGTCTATCTTTAAAATGATGTTTTAATCTTATACCTAAATGTTTATCTTTTCCAACATAGTAAATGTTGTTCCCGCGGTATAGAACATATATTCCGCCTCTGTTGCCTATCTTGTTGAGTAAAAAATCTCCATATTTAGTTATAAGTTTTATTGATACATTTGATAATTGATAAGCAATAAGTGTTTTCATATAGTTTAAAGTATATAAAATAAATATTTATATTTTCAATTGTCTAAAAAACAACAGCAAATCCGTCATAGGGATAAGGGGGAAGGTTCAACTTCTCTTTGGGGCAATTCTTTAAAAATCACATTTACAAACAACAAAAAATATTATATTTTAATCATAAACAAACCTTCGAAGGTAAAATATGAACCGGCTTTATGATAATTGGATGAAAGCAATACCTATGATGATTTACGGGTTCGGTTATCTTGTACCTAAAATGAGAACAGAAAAAGCACTCTCAAAATAAAACTCCGCTTGTCGTTGTTTGCTCTCAAAGAGTTTCTGAGTTTTTGCCGTTGCCGTTCCGTCTTTTCAATCCCTCTATTCGTCCATACATCCATACCTCTGCCGTTCTGCCGTTTTCAAACTGCTGTTCTAATAATATATAATAATAGTGATATACTTAAAACATTAAAGGAATACTGTATGAACATACATCAAGAACCTAAACAAATTAAAATT
>NZ_CACWEU010000149.1:0-2241 GCF_902760015.1 Candidatus Ruminimicrobium bovinum | reverse complement strand
CGGTAAAGAAGTTGTTGCTGACGCTAAAGCTGTTGCAGAAAAGGTGAAAGAAACAGATAAAGCTTCTATTTTAGAAACAGCAAAGGGGGAGATTACTAAGACTGTTGTAGCAGATCAAGTAAAAAAGGTTGAACAGGCTGCAATAATGTATTCAGCCGATTTAACTAAGGTTAAAACAGAGAAGAAGACTGAAACAACTGTTAAAACAGATAAGAAAACTTCAGAAAAAGAAACCACAAAGCCGGTTTCAACTACAACTAAAAAGTAAGTTAAAAATTTTTAAAGGCGTATAAAAATCTTTTTATACGCCTTTTTTATCTTTAAATTTTAAATTTCTAAATTAAATTAAAAATAAAAAGATATTTTAAAATGAACAATCATTATTATATTGTAGATTCATCCTATATAATTTATTATTCTGCAAATTCTGCATTTTCAGAATATGTTAGAGAAAATGACATTCCTGATAGAGATTGTACTCCAGATTTTAATCCTATTTTAGATAATGAATTTACATATTTATTTGAACAAAAATTTAAAAGATGTATTGAAAAACCAATACAATCAATAATCCCATTTATAGATAAATCAAAATATATTTTTTGTTTAGATTGTCCTAGAAAAAATATTTGGAGAAGAGATTTTTATCCTTTATATAAAATTCAAAGAGACATGAAAGATACATCAAAAGATAAATTTAATATAGGACCATCATTTCAATATGCATATGAAAAAATTATTCCGGATATTTGTGATGAATGGGGATCAAATATATTAAAATGTAATTATGCTGAAGGAGATGATTGTATTGCTGTAGCAACAAAATATATATTATTTAAAAATAACTTTAACAAAGTAATAATTATAAGTTGTGATAAAGATATGGTTCAATTAGCAAATGATAGAACTACAATTATTACATCGGAATGTTTAATTAGAAAACCAAAAACAGAATTGGAACATGCAATAAAGTCAAAAATTAAAGAAGATATTTCAGCAAATGACTTTTTATTATGGAAAATTATTTTAGGTGATAAATCAGATGGAATTCCAAACATTAAGCCACAAGTTGGAAATAAAAAAGCCTTTAAATTATTACAAAATAAAGATGAATTAAAAAAATTATTAACAGAGGATATTGATGTTGCAAAAGCATTTAAAAGAAATAAAAAATTAATTTCGTTAAAAGAAATTCCGGAAGAAGTTGAATCTTTGATATTAAATGAATTAAAAACAGAAGTTTTTAAAGAAGACATACAATTAGAAACATTATGACAGAAGATCGTAGCAAATCAAATTTAAATATCAAAAAAAGAAAGTCAAGAAATAAAAAAATAAAGTCTATTACATCGTCCAGAAGGATGTCTAATAATGCAAAAATAGCCGGAGCCAATATTATATTTGGATTAGATAACGGGGCGACAGGAACTATTTCATGCATTGTTAAATATCCAAATAATGATTATGATATATTCTTCCAAAAAACACCTTCATATACCGCTTTAGATTATCAACAATCAATTCAATATATTGCAAGAATTGATTGGAAAAAATTAAAATATTGGTTTGAAGATATTTTAAAACAAGTGAAAGATAATTATTATAAAAATTATAATGTTGAAGAAAAAGACCTTAAACCATTAATTGTTCTAGAAAGACCGATGATTAATGCAGATAGATTTAAACAAAGTAAAAATGCAGCAAGAGCGTTTGAAGCAACTTTAATAGTATTAGAAATGTTAAATCTTGAAAATAATTATATTATAATTGATTCAAAAAAATGGCAACATTATTTTTTTGGAAAAAATACAATTTTATTAGATTTAAAAAAAGAATCCATGAAAGAAGGTATTAAATTTTTATCATTATTTAAAAATAAATATAATGATTTAATTGAAATTGCAAAAAATCATGGAGATGCTGATAGTTTATTAATAAGTAGATTTGCTTTAGAAAAACTTTGTTAAATCAATTAAAATAGGATCTTTTATGAACAACATTAAAAATGAAGAGTATTTAAAAAATTATAACATCATTAACTACATTAAAATTATTGATCTATCACTTTTAAATTTATTGGATTATTCTGAAATTGGTGATGAAAAATATTCTCATTTTGATGAAAACATTAATAAAATTGTAATTGATTTAAATTCAAACAGTAAAAAATTATTAGAAGGTTTTATTATCAATAATATTAACAATGAATTATACTATAATAGAACAAATATTATTTTAAAT
>NZ_CACWEU010000148.1:0-5573 GCF_902760015.1 Candidatus Ruminimicrobium bovinum | reverse complement strand
GGACCTAAATATTTCAAAACATTATCTTTCCTTACCTGTGCCAGTTTTGCCGCAAGTTTATGTGCAAGCATTATGGGTAACGGCATAAGTTCTTCCGTTTCCGAACATGCAAAACCTATCATTAACCCCTGGTCACCGGCACCGCCGGTATCAACCCCCATTGCGATATCGGGTGATTGTGTATTTATCGTTTCCATTATTGCACAATTTCTATAATCAAAACCGAATTTGGAATCCGTATAACCTATGTTTTTTATTGCATTTCTTACAATTTCGGTTCTGTTTATATTTGCGGTTGTAGTAATTTCACCGCCGATAATTATAAGCCCGTTACATGCAAAAGTTTCACAAGCTACCCTTGCTTTCGGGTCAATAGCCAATATCGCATCTAAAATACTGTCGGAAATTATATCGCAAAGTTTATCAGGATGCCCCTCGGTTACCGACTCCGAGGTAAAAATCCAATTATTAGAAATATTTTCCACTTGATTAAAATCTCCCGTTATTTGGTATTAAATAAAATGCCGTTATATACCGATAATTTTTGAGGAACTTTTATATCAACTATAGTTGAGTTCAAATTAACATTTTTACCTATAACGACATTGTCCCATATTATTGAATCTTTAATTATACTGTCATCTTTTATTACAACATTATTTCCTATAACGGTTCCGTTATCTATAACCACATTTTTACCTATAACACAATTTTTACCTATAACTGCTTTGCCTATTAATTTTGCAGTTTTATCTATAACGGTATTTTTACCCGTTATAACGTCGGAATTTTTATAATGTTTTCCGTCTATATTTACGCGAACAATTCCTTCCAAAGCAGACTTGGTTCCGTTTTGATATTCGGAAATACTTCCTATGTCCGTCCAATAACCGTTCATAACATAAGAATAAATATTTTTTTTCATTTTCAAAAGCTTAGGCCATAAATCTTTGCCGAAATCATAAAACCCTTCCGGAATATATTTAAAGATTTCAGGTTCAAAAACATAAATGCCGGTATTTACCGTATTTGAAAAAACGGAACTCCATGTAGGTTTTTCGACAAAATTTATTATTCTGTTATATCTGTCCGATATCGCAATTCCGTATTCGTATTTTGCATCAACCTGTTTTAAAACCATAGTTGCCAAAGATTTTTTTCTTTTATGAAATTCAACAACAGATGTTATATCTATATCGCACAAATTATCACCCGATAAAACGACAAAAGTAGAATTAAAATATTTTTGACATTTTTTTAAACCGCCGGCCGTTCCGAGCAAATTTTCTTCTTTGGAATAATTTATTTCCATTCCTATATTTTTACCGTTGCCGAAATAATTTGAAATTGAATCCGCCATAAAATGTAAATTCATAACAACAGAATTTATGTTATGTTTTTTTAAATTATCAAGCGTATGTGCAATAACAGGTTTATTAACCAACGGTATCATCGGCTTTGGTAATTTTAATGTTAAAGGTCTTAGTCTGTTACCTATACCTGCTGCCAAAATAAATGCTTTCACTTTCAACTCCTGTAAAAATTTGCTTTACAAATTTTTATTATACTATTTACAAATAAACATCACAAGTTTTTGTAGCATAAAAGCTTCATCAACAGAGCTTTGGGTTTTTATTGCAATATCGGTTTTTAAAATATTTTCAAGACAATTTTTTAAATGTTCCAATTTATATTTTGAAAGCCCTGCCGAATATTTTTTTCTGAAATCAAAAAAAGCGGGAATTCTTATATAATCCATAACCTCTTCTTGAGAATAATTTTTTTCTTTTAAAAGACTTTTTGCAATAAGTAAGCGCCTTACGGTTGTTGATATTGCAGAAAGTATGGGAATTGCTTTTTCCCCGGTCTGCAACATTTTATTAAGTATAAACAAAGCTTTTTGTAAGTTTTTATTTTCAATCTCGGCAGTAAACATATATATATTTATTTCTTTTGTAAAACCGCTTATTTTTATAAAATCTTCTTCTGTCACATTACTTGCTTTATTACCCAAATATATACATATTTTTTCTATTTCATTTGATAAAGCAAGCATATCCGTTCCCGTATCCTGCACTATTTGTTGACATAAATTAAAAGATATACTTTTTTTCCTTGATAAAAATTCTTCTTTAACAAAATTTATTGCATCACGTTCGTAAATTTTTTTACAGTCAACACAAACCGTTTTTTTTGAATCGATACATAAACTTATTAAATCTTTTCTTTTTGCCTTCAAATCTTTAATTTTATCGTTGTATAATATTATCAAGCAAGTTGTTTCAACAGGTTTTTCTATTAAAGTTGCAAATTGTTTAAAATCATCATTTTTTAATTTATTTGCCATTTTTAATACGACAACTCTTTTTTCGCCTAAAAACGGCAAAGTCTGCGCCGCAGTCAAAACGGCATTTATATCCAAGTCCGGTGCTTGAAAAATTTCCGTATTTAAAGTATCCGCATTAATTTTTTGAATAACATGTTTAAAACATTTATCAAGCAAAAAAATCTCTTCACCCGCAAAAAAATATACGGGATAAGTATCTTTTGAAGATATTTGTTTATCAAATTGCAAACAAGTTACGGGCTTCATTTTTTATAAACCATGTGCCTATCCGGAGTTGAACCGGAATCATCGGTTCCGGAAACCGAGGCTCTATCCGATTAAGCTATAGGCACATATCATTTTTTTTCAAATTCTATTACTTTTTTTATTATATTTTTTATATACTCCGATTTTGTATATTCAAGTATTCTATTTAAATATTTCAATTCTTTTGCTTTATTATGATACAAATTATTATATGATTCTATCAACAATAAATCTATTGCTTCAACATCATTATTTTTTGATTTAAAATCCAACAATAAATTTTGTGCTTCCTTAAATTTTCCGGAAAGCAAATATAAATGTGCCAAATTACAATAAATTTCAACATCAGGTTGTTCTTCATCAACAAAAGGAAGTATTTCTTCTATGGCTTTATCAAAATGCAATTTACTTTTGTATATATCGGCAAGTAATAATGCAGTTTTTTTATTTTTACCGTCAATATTTTCCAAAATATATTGAGCTTGTTCCGTTTTTCCGGTTTCTTTTGCCGATATTGCCATATTTATATAATCATTTGATGATAAATCTTTTTTATTTTCCAAAGATTTTTTTCTTGCTTTTTCAAAATATTCCAAAGATGTTTTATAAAAACCTTGTGTATTATAAATATTAGCCAAGTTAATTAATGCTTCAATGTTATACTTATCAACATCCAAACATTCTTTAAATTTAACTATTGCAAGTTCATTTAAACCGTTATTTTTGTATATATTTCCCAGCAACAATTTTGTTTCCTTTTTTTTGGGATATAAATACTGTGCTTCCTGACCTGCTTCGGATGCTTTTTCCGTTTTTGATAAAGCCAAATATGCTTTTGCCAAGTTATAATAAATATTATATTTCTGTTTTTTTGACAATTTAAAAGTTAAAAGGTCATCCGCTACGGAAACGGCACTTTCATAATTTCCTAAGTTTATATAATAATAAAAAAGCTCTTTATTTGCCTTCATTTTTTGTTTTGTCGTTTTTGCATGCTGAAAATTTGCCATCAAATCCTCTTCCGTTTTTATTCCGTTGCAAAAACACGTTTGTGAAAAAGAAAAAAACAATATTAGAATTAATAAATGTATTTTTATTTTCTTATAAAACATTTTTTTCTCTTTGTATAAATTCATTTGTCTTATTAATATCACCTTTATTAATATTTAACAACATATTGTAATAATACAAACTTTTTTCTTTGTTTCCAAGCATGTCATAACATACAATCAGTTTGGAGTAAACGCTATTTTTATCAAAATTTACAATTTTTTCCAAAATATTTATTGCTTCGCTATAATTTTTTTCATGCATATAAACAACAGATAAAACATATAAATTAAAAATATTTTTATATCCCGTCTTTTGTGCAATTAATGTAGTTTTTTTAGAAGCTTCTTCAAAATATCCGTATTTTAGCAAATTATACGAATACAAATTTGACATAAATATATTATAATTCGGATATTCAGTGTCTATAGCTTCAAAAAAAGCAAGTTCATTTTGAAAAAAATGACAATTAGAAACTGTTACATTCAAGGATATTATAATAAAGACACTTAAGATAATATATACAATTTTTTCTTTTAGAAATTTTAATATGAAAGAACAAAACGGAATTATTAAAAATATTAATGGTATGTATATTCTGCTACCTTGAAAAAACAACTGCCCTGCCATCAAACTTATTGCAAAAATTATAATAGGCAAAATAAAACAAAGTATTTTTTCATTTTTATCCAAATTACAAAAAAAAGAAAATAAAAAACTTAAACTAAAGGAAATTAGACCAAGTATTAAAATTTTTGTACCAAAATATGCCGAAAAATGTATTTTAAAAAAATAAACCGAGAAATAATAATCAAAAACAGTTTTTATGTTATATATTAAGTTAAACAAATATCTTGTAGGATTAAAAATATTATATGATAAAGTTTTATATATTGTAAGGAAACATAAAACTGCAACTATATATATTCCTAAAACAGTAAAAAATTTTTTGCTTATTTGTTTATCATATATAAGCCAATATAAAACATAAAACAGAGGGAAAAATATTGAACTTTCTTTTGTAAAAAGTGTAGTTATAAAAAATATTAAATGAAAAAACAATAATATTGTTTTTTTCTTTTTTAAATATTCAAAAAGAAATATTAAAGATAACAACAAAAATATACATAACAACAGTTCATTTCTTCCCGGTATCCAAGCTACGGCAAAAATATTAACAGGATGAGCACTAAATAAAAGTGCAGCTAAAAAAGAAACATACTTACTAAAATAGTATCTTTTTAAAAAAAACATCAATATTACACAACAGAAAGAATGTAACAATACATTTGTTGTATGCATTGTTGAAGGAGATTGATTTATATAATTATCAATAAAAAAAGAAAATGACAACAAAGGTCTGTAATATGTTTTTGATGTATCACTAAGTAAAACATTTTTTGTAAAAATATCTTTAACAGAATAATCATCAAACATAAAATTTATAAAAGAATCATCATCTATACCGCTAATATTATAATTTGTTGTTTGTAAATATAAGGTAATAGAAAAAGCAAAAACTATAAAATACAGAAACAACGTTAAAAATTTACTATTTATAAAATTCTGCTGGAAATTATAAAATATTTTTTTCATAAGTTTTATCTATAATCAATTTTTTAATTTTTTTTATATTTTTTTTGCCTGCAATAAAACCTGCATCTATACATTCCGCGGCTTTATTTAATTCTATTGCAGAAACATCACTTACCTGCGGTGAAATTATAATATCCGACATTTTTAAATTATTTTTATCACTTTGTTGTCCTTGAATATATATTGTTTGAAAAAGTGAAGAAAAAACATTATTGTAAGGATTTTTTGTAATATCGGCACTAACGGCAACAGTTATTACAATATCCGGTTCAAAAAGTTTAGCAACCGATACCGGTATATTTTCAACCAATCCGCCATCAACCAAAAACCTTTG
>NZ_CACWEU010000147.1:0-2302 GCF_902760015.1 Candidatus Ruminimicrobium bovinum | reverse complement strand
TTTTTATTTTTAACAGAAGTGCTTAAAGAAACAACAAATTAACTAATTTGTTGTTTCTTTTTTTAAATTTAAAAGTTCGCTTACGGTAACTATTTCAAAACCGTTTTCTTTTGCATAATCAATTACTTTCGGAAGAAAATATTTAAGCTTTGAAATATCCTGTGAATCGTGCATTAAAAGAATATAGCCGTTTTGGACATTTGCTTTATACATTTGATACATTTGTTCTTTTCCTATTTCGGCATGCCAATCACAACCAAATGTCCAATTTATAACTTTATATCCGTTTTCTTTTGCAATTTTAAATGCAGTTTGCCCTGTATACCCATGCGGATAACGAACCAAAACCGGATAAAAGCCCAGAACATCTTTAATGGCAATTTCAGCTAATTTAAGTTCGGAGAAAATTTCTTCGTACAATTTATCCATTTCTTTAATACGATGGAAATTAATATGATTATAAGTATGGCTTGCTATTTCGTGTCCATGTTCATATATTTTTTTTAAAGTTTTTTCTCTGTCAATAACATTTACTGCCAAAATAAAAAAAGTAGCTTTAACATTCTTTTCCTTTAAAATATTTAAAATATAATCAGTATTATTACTGGGACCGTCATCAAAAGTTAAAGCTATTTTTTTTTCGTGGCTATTACCGTGGGTATAGAAAATGTTGTCATCTGTATAAGAAAAAGAGACTGTAAAAAAAGTTAATATAAAAGCAATAAATAGATTTTTCATATTAGAGTATCTTTGATAAAAAAGTAAGAATTCCGGCATTTAATATCTGCATCCAAAAGTTATCGTTTAAAGGCCAAGGAATAGTTTCTATAAAAGTTGCAATTAATGCACACAAAACGGCAATTTGCCAATTCGGCAAAATAATTAAACCTATTATTAAACAAGCAAGAAAACAAGCTATCGACCCTTCTAAAGATTTTCCTGCATATATTTTATGTTTTCCGTAAGCTTTGCCGAAAAGTGCGGCAAGTGCATCACCGAAAGCAAGGTATAAAAAACTTGTAGTTACTAAAAGTTTATCATCAAATAATAATATAGCAAAAAAAGCCCCTGCAAGTGTCCAAGGTAATCCGCTTATTTTATGTTCTTCACTTTTTCTGTGAACACCGCCCAATACTTTTAGTATAAATACATTGAATTTTTCATTTTTTGCCCGTATAAACTCTCCCAATAAAACAATAATAATAGCAATTAAAAGCCCCGTTAAAACAATATTTGTCGGCAAGAACCAATATGCCGCAACATAAATCAAAGTAAGAATATGAAAAGTTTTTCTTTTTATTTCATCCTTCGGAAACCCTAACATTTTAACGACTCCTATTAAAAATTTGCTTTGCAAATTTAGTTTATAAGTTTATTGAGGAATAAGTTATTTTTAGTTTTTTTGTTGTTTAACTTATAACCCAATAACCCTATCACCTTATAAACTGTTGTTGTTAATTGTAAATTGCAATTTTAAATGCTTACCGGTTTAACCTTTACACCTTTTATTTTTGTAAGTTTTTTTGTCATTGAATTTATTTCTTTTTTAGAACCGATAAATTCCAAAATTATAAGCCCGGTTTGAGAACATTTATCAACACTGCTGTCTGTAATACCAAGCCGTGTTTTTATTAAACAACCGAATTCGGTCAATACTTCCTGAACCGAAGCGGCAACATTTTGTCTTTGTTTAACGGAAATAATAATAATATTTTTCATTTTTCCCTCCATTATCAGATACCAAAATTAAGTCCGAATGTATAATTCGGAACACCTCTATACCAGGAAACACCGCAACTTAAATGAAATGTCATAATACTTACGGCAACACCTAAACCATATCCGAAATTATCCGCTTCACCTGTTAAATGCTGTTTATCCGAACTTTTAGCTTTTAAATTTACTTTATCCCATCCTAAAGCTACGTAAGGTTTAACAAAAGGTATTTGGTCAAAAGTGGCACAAGCACCTAAATTTATATCATGTGTATCAAAATTATTACCATTAGAACGAGTTTGCATTAAAGAATACATACCTTGCACCGAAACAGACGGGACTACCAACATAGAACTTTCATATACCGTATATCTTAAACCTAATCCGTAAAGATTGGAATCGTATCCGTAACCGTATTTTCCTAAAATACCAAACCTATACGGTAAACCTAAGTGAAGACTTAAAATAGGTAAATACATTTCACTCGTTCCGCTTGCTCTCATTATTTCATTTGAAACATTAATATTTGAAACTTTTAAATTTGCCGATAAATTTAAAAGACCGAGTGATGCCGAAACTCCGAAAT
>NZ_CACWEU010000146.1:0-4814 GCF_902760015.1 Candidatus Ruminimicrobium bovinum | reverse complement strand
GAATAAAAGATTAAGTTAATTAGGCCTAATCTTTTATTCCCTTACGGTCTGTTTTTGGTTTCAAACTTCTTTTGCCTTAGCAAAAGCTATCCTTTCGGATCCCAAAAACTTTAAAACGACAACGTACAATGTATAACGTACAATGTATAAACTACAGCTGAGAAACTTAAGAACTAAAAAATTTTAAACTAAAAACTGCAACAACGAGCATTATACCATTTTTATTGATATTTGTCCAAAAAAACAAAACACAACACAACACAACACAACAATATTTTTTAGTATCGTATAATAAAAAGAAAAAATTTTAATATACGGGAAAATCCTTACATAAAGCAGTAACTTCTTTTTTTACTTCGGCTATAACTTCTTCATTATTGATATTTTTTAATACTTTTATTATCCAATTTGCAATTTTTGTAACTTCGGCTTCTTTCATTCCTCTTGTAGTAATTGCAGGTGTTCCTATTCTGATACCGGAAGCTATCATAGGTTTTGCCGGGTCGTAAGGTATTGTGTTTTTGTTTGCTGTTATACCGGCTTTTTCCAATGTTATTTGTGCATCTTTGCCTGTTACATTTAGCGGCCTTAAATCAACTAAGAACATGTGGCTGTCTGTTCCGCCTGAAACTATTCTTAAACCGCCTTCGGCTAATACCTCTGCAAACTTTTTTGCATTTAAAGCAACTTGTTTTTGATATTCTTTAAATGAGGGTTCCAAAGCTTCTTTAAATGCAACCGCTTTTGCGGCAATTACATGCATTAAAGGACCGCCTTGTGTACCGGGGAAAACTGCGGAATTAATTTTTTTTGCCAAATCTTCCCTGTTGGTCATAATAATACCGCCTCTGGGACCCCTTAAAGTTTTATGAGTTGTTGTTGTAACAACATCTGCAAACGGTACAGGTGAAGGATACACACCTGCAGCAATAAGCCCTGCATAGTGAGCAATATCTGCCATAAAATATGCACCGACCGAATCTGCAATTTTTCTTATTCTTTGCCAATCCCATATTCTTGAATATGCACTTGCACCGGTAACAATTAATTTTGGTTTGTTTTCTTTTGCAAGTTCTTCCAATTTATCGTAATCGATAAGTTCTGTATCTTTGTTAACGGTGTAAGGAATTATTTTGAAAAACTTACCGGAAAAATTCATCGGATGACCGTGCGATAAATGACCGCCGTGGTCCAAACTCATACCTAAAACGGTATCGCCCGGTTGAAGTAATGCCATGAAAGTTGCCATGTTTGCCTGTGCACCCGAATGCGGTTGAACATTTACAAATTGGCAGCCGAAAAGCTGTTTTGCCCTTTCTATTGCCAAAGTTTCAACTTTATCTACAAATTCACAACCGCCGTAATATCTTCTTCCCGGATAGCCCTCGGCATATTTATTTGTTAAAACCGAACCTTGTGCCTGCATAACGGCTTTTGATGTGTGGTTTTCGGATGCAATAAGTTCAATATTGTTTTCTTGTCTTTGATGTTCTTCCTCGATAATATTAAAAATATCCGAATCAACTCTTTTTAAATCTTGCATTTTTAACTCCTATTCAATTGTATTTTATTTATTTTGTCATTATACTAAAAAAAATTTGCTTTTCCTATTATTTCTTTTCGTTTATAGTTTCCGTAAATTCAAATTTGAAAAATACCGAAGCTAACGGCGGTAATACAATTTCTATTGTATACGGCTTTGAATGTGTGGAATAGTCAAAAGTTTTAACTTCCCCCAAATTACCCATGTTGCTGCCGAAATAAACATTTGAATCACTGTTTAAAACTTCCTTCCAAATACCTTTTTTAGGAACACCTATTTTATAATTGTATTTAGGAACCGGATTAAAGTTATAAACACATACTATTATTTCACCGGTTGACGGAGATTTTCTTAAAAAACTTAAAACGGAATTATCGGAATCTTTGCAATCTATCCATTCAAAACCGTTCCAACTGTTGTCATCTTCAAATAAAGGTTTTTGCGTTTTATAAAATTTATTTATATCTCTTACCCAATTTTGCATACCGGAATGTTGCCAATATTTCAGAACATACCATTCCAAACTTTCATCGTGGTTCCATTCCCTAACCTGCCCGAATTCGCTGCCCATAAACAACAATTTTTTCCCCGGATGCCCGTACATATAACCGATTAACAGTCTTAAATTTGCAAATTTTTGCCATTCGTCACCGGGCATTTTTCCGATTAAAGAACCTTTACCTTGTGTTACTTCGTCGTGTGAAAAAGGTAAAACAAAATTTTCACTGAAAGAATACAATAAGCTGAAAGTTAAATTATTATGATTATATTTTCTAAAAAGCGGGTCTGTTTTGAAATACCTTAAAGTATCGTTCATCCAGCCCATATTCCATTTAAAACCGAACCCCAAACCGCCTATATAAGTAGGTTTTGATACCATAGGCCATGCGGTAGATTCTTCGGCTATCATTTGAACATCGTTATGGTTTTCATAAACTACATAGTTTAATCTTTTTAAAAATTCTATTGCATCAATGTTTTCTTTCCCGCCGTATTTGTTCGGTAACCATTCCCCCTGTTTTCTTGAATAATCCAAATATAACATTGAAGCAACCGCATCTACCCTTATTCCGTCAATGTGGTATTTGTTTAGCCAGAAAAGTGCCGATGATATTAAGAAATTTTTAACTTCGTTCCTTCCGTAATTAAAAATTGCACTTTTCCAATCCGGGTGAAAACCCAACCTTTTATCCGAATGTTCGTAAAGATAAGTTCCGTCAAAAAAACTAAGCCCGTGTTGATCCATCGGAAAATGAGACGGAACCCAATCCATAATTACACCGATACCTGCCTGATGTAAGCGGTCTATCAAATACATTAAATCCTGCGGAGTTCCGTATCTGCTGGTAGGTGCAAAATAACCGGTTATTTGATAGCCCCAAGAACCGTAAAACGGATGTTCCATTACGGGCATAAATTCAACATGGGTAAAATTCATATCCTTGCAGTATTTTGTTAATTCTTCTGCAAGTTCCCTGTATGTAAGCATTCTGTTGTTTTGGTCGAATTTTCTTTTCCAAGAACCTAAATGAACTTCATAAATTGACATCGGAGCATTTAAAGCATTATTCTTGTAACGGTTTTTCATCCAATCGGAATCGTTCCAGGAATAAGTTATATCCCAAACTTTTGAGCCCGTTTTTTTAGGTGTTTCACAATGGAAAGCATACGGGTCGGATTTTTCAACGGAATAATTGTTTTGGTTTGAAATAATAAAATATTTATAAATATCCCCCTGCTTTAAATAAGGAATAAAACCTTCCCAAATTCCGGAACTGTCACCCCTGGGGTTTAAAGGATGTGAGAATTTATCCCAATAGTTAAAATCGCCTATTACAGAAACATGTTTTGCATTCGGTGCCCAAACGGCAAAATATACACCGTCTTTACCTTCATAATTTACAATATGCGAACCGAGCAATTCATATAAATTAAAATGACTGCCTTCTTTAAAAAGATAAATATCCTGCTGAGAAAATAATGAAAAAGGACGAACATAATTTTCCATAAATTTATCCTCTGTTAATTTATTTATATTTGTTGAATATTTAATTTTACCAAATTTTAATTTATTTTTTTATCATTGTTCCAATAACAAGCCCGATAAACATTCCAACTATAATTCCCATCAGAATGCTTGTTATACCAAGAATTGCCAAAATAATACCTGCTACGGCACCTAAAACAAGCCCGGTAACATCATAAGTTTCCGGCCTTTCTTCTTCCTGATTATCATTAAAATTATTTTCGTCCATATAAATCCTCCGAAAACTTTTCAGCTTATCAGCTTCACGTTCAACAATGCAGCTCTTAAGCTTTAGCTTATTTATTTTTTATTTTTTGTAATTCTGTTTTTAATCTTTTAATTATCCAATCTTCCAAGCTTTCAATAACCTGCTCTTTTGTTATTTTAGGGTTTTCAAATTGCAATTCCCTTATGAAACTTTTGGCTTCCGTTATCCATTGCCCTGCAGGTTGTTCAAAAATTTTAATTAACTCGTTACCGTTAAACAAATCCGCTTCGGGCATTAACATATTATTTTTTTTTAATTTGCTTACCCTGTCAAAAAGTTCTCCGTTAAATTTTCGAGAATCCGCCATGTTAAGCAGTTTAATATATTCCAAACTGTCACCTATTTTATCGGCAAATTTTCTGACGGAAGTATCTTTCCATGATGAAAGATACATTTTAGGATATAAGTGGTTTTCAATAAGAAAACAAACATGTTTTATAAAATCGGCAGGATATTTTAACCTTGATAAAATATTTTTTGCAAGTTTTGCACCTTGTTTTTCATGCCCTATAAAAGATATTTTACCGTTGTTAACGGTTTTTGTTTGCGGTTTGGCAATATCGTGTAATAATGCCGCAACCCTAAGTAATAAATTGGGTGCAACCTTATCAACTACATCCAATATATGATTAAAAACATCTTTGTCGTGATATTTTGCCGGTTGTTCTATATTTTGAGTTTGTTTTAATTCAGGTAAAATAACATTTAACAAACCTATATCATCAAGCATAAGTAAAGCTTTTGACGGAGTATCTGTCAATAAAATTTTATTTAATTCATCTCTTATTCTTTCACCGGAAACTATTGTTATTCTGGCAACATTATTTTTCATGCTTTCATAAGTTTTTTGTTCTATTGAAAAATTTAATTGAAAACTTTGGCGGACGGCCCTTAATATTCTTAAAGGGTCCTGGCTGAATATTATATCGGCTGAAGTTTCGTCGGTAACCCTTATTATTTTATTTTGTATATCCTTC
>NZ_CACWEU010000145.1:0-8979 GCF_902760015.1 Candidatus Ruminimicrobium bovinum | reverse complement strand
TTGTTTTGTAGTGTCGTTGGTATGGTCGTTTCCATACCTCAATACTTCCATACATCTATACCTCAAAATTTTTCGGAGAAAAATTTTATGAACATCGTCGTCGCAGGAACAGGATATGTAGGTTTATCAATGGCGGTTTTGTTATCACAACAAAACAATGTCGTTGCCGTTGATATTGTCCCGGAAAAAGTAGAACTTATAAACAATAAAAAATCACCTATTTCAGATAAAGAAATAGAGGATTTTTTATCAAATAAACCATTGAATTTAACCGCAACAACAAATGCAGAATCTGCCTATAAAACAGCGGACTTTGTAATTATTGCAACACCAACAAACTATGATGAAACAAAAAACTATTTTGATACATCTTCGGTTGAAGCAGTTATTAAACAAGTTATTGAAATAAATCCTAAAGCATATATTGTAATAAAATCAACAATACCTGTAGGTTTTTGTGAAACCGTTAAGAAAAAATATTCTTCTGAAAATATATTGTTCAGTCCTGAGTTTTTAAGGGAAGGTAAGGCATTATACGATAATTTATATCCATAAAGAATAATAGTAGGAACAAACCTTAAAAACAAAGAACAAACGGAAAAAGCAAACCGGTTTGCAAACCTTTTAAAACAAGCGGCGATAAAACAAGATATCAAAACATTAATAATGAATACTACCGAAGCAGAATCTGTAAAACTTTTTGCAAATACATATTTGGCATTAAGAGTAAGTTTCTTCAATGAACTTGATACTTATGCGGCAATAAGAGAACTTGATACAAAATCAATAATAGAAGGTATCGGCTTAGACCCCAGAATAGGAAGTTATTATAACAACCCTTCATTCGGGTATGGCGGTTATTGTTTACCTAAAGATACAAAACAATTACTTGCAAACTACAACGATGTTCCGCAAAACATAATATCGGCAATAGTTGCCTCAAACACCACAAGAAAAGATTTCATAGCCCAACAAATAATATCAAAACATCCAAAAACGGTAGGAATATACAGGTTAACAATGAAAGCCGGCTCGGATAATTTCCGTCAAAGTTCAATACAGGGAATAATGAAAAGAATAAAAGCAAAAGGAATAGAAGTAATAATTTACGAACCGATGATGAAGGAAGAAAGTTTTTTCAACAGTAAAGTAACAAAAGATATTAACGAGTTTAAAAAAGTAGCAGATGTAATAATAGCAAACAGATTTAACAGTGAACTTAGTGATGTAAAACAAAAAGTTTACACGAGAGATTTGTATTTTAGAGACTAAGACGGCAGAAGATTTGAAGATTGGATGATTGGAAGAATAGAAGAAAAGTTGTCATTCCGTGCTACGACATGGAATCCAAGTTTTTGAGTCGTTTTAGTTTGCAGTTTAGTCGTTATAAAACAGGTGTTGTTGTTTGGTAGGTAGTCGGTGTGGTCTTTTCCATACCTCAATACTTCCATACATCTATACCTCAAAATTTCCGGAGGAAATTTTTAATGCTTCGTTTGTTGGACATATTTTTTAGCGGTATAGCAATTATAGTGTTGTTCCCTTTTATGATACCTGTAATGATAGGTTTAAAACTTACAGGGGAACATGATATTTTTTATTTGCAACCAAGAATAGGAAAGGGAAGAAAACCTTTTAATTTAATAAAGTTTGCAACAATGCTAAGAAATTCTCCTAATATGAAAGGTGGTCTTTTTACAAGCGAAAATGACCCAAGAATGTTGCCTATGGGAAAGTTTTTAAGAAAGACAAAAATAAATGAATTACCCCAATTAATAAATGTTTTTATTGGACAGATGAGCATAATAGGTTATCGTCCAACGGTTAAAGAACATTTTGAAGGTTATCCCGAAGAATGTAAAGTAAAACTTGAAAAAGCTCGTCCGGGACTTTCCGGTATTGGTTCAATTGTATTTAGAGATGAAGAAAATATTTTAAATAATTTTCAAGATAAACATTCATTTCACCAAAATGTAATTGCACCTTATAAAGCAAAACTTGAAAGCTGGTATATAGATAATAAAAGTATATCTTTATATTTCAAATTAATTTTTATGACTGTTCAGGTGGTATTAAATCCAAAATCACAAGTTTATTCTAAATTGAAAAATTTACCACCTGTTCCTGATGATTTAAAAAAATACTTAATCGGAGAAAACAACTAATGATAGATAATATTTTACATTTAATCGGCAGAACAAATCCGTTATTTATAAAAGATATAGATAACAACGAAAAACAATTATCCGAAATAGTAAAAAATTCAAAGTTTTTAGTTATCGGTGGAGCAGGAACAATAGGTTCTGCAATATGTAAAGAAATATTTATAAGGAATCCGAAAGTATTACATGTAGTAGATATCAGTGAAAACAATATGGTGGAACTTGTTAGGGATATTCGTTCAAGTGTGGGTTATATAGAAGGGGAATTTGCAACATTCGCATTAGATTGCGGTAGTGAAATATTTAAAGTGTTTATAGAAGAACAGAAAAAAAGAATAGGCGGATACGATTATATATTTAACACATCAGCATTAAAGCATGTTCGTTCAGAAAAAGACCCATATACCTTAATGAGAATGATAGATACAAATATATTTAATACATGCACAACAATCCAAATGGCAAAAGAAATGAACACAAAAAAATATTTTTGTGTAAGTACAGATAAAGCAACAAATCCGGTTAATATGATGGGTGCCTCAAAAACAATAATGGAATATTACCTTAATTACAATTCACAAGATATAAAAATCAGCACAGCAAGGTTTGCAAATGTAGCATTTAGCGATGGTAGTTTACTTTGCGGTTTCAATAAAAGAATAGAAAAAAATCAGCCGTTATCAGCACCAAATGATATTCGCAGATATTTTGTAACACCGAAAGAAGCAGGCGAACTTTGCCTTATGAGTTGTTTGTTGGGTGAAAACAGAGATATTTTCTTTCCTAAATTAGATGCAAACTTAAATTTAATTACATTCAGTTCAATAGCGGAACAATATCTCAAGCAGTTAGGTTATGAACCTGTTCAATGTAAAACGGAACAAGAAGCAAGAACAAAAGTAACAGAATTAAAAAAACAACATAAATATCCTGTGTATTTTTTCAAAAGTGATACAACAGGGGAAAAAGATTTTGAAGAGTTTTATACAGACAAAGAAACACTTGTAATGGATAAATTTGAATTGGTGGGAATAATAAAAAAAGAATTGGAATACGATTTGCAAAAACTTGAATATTTCAAGAAAGAAATAAACAAAATGAAAGCAAAACAAAGTTGGACGAGAAAAGATTTAATAGATTTGTTTAACGAAATGATTCCAAACTTTAATCATAAAGAAACCGGCAAGTTTCTGGATAATAAAATGTAGGTTTGTTATTCCCGAAGGTTGTAATCGGGAATCTCTGTTGTTTGTCGTTAAATTCTCAGCTTTAAGCTCTAAGCTATAAGCTGAAAAATTCAAAAGGATTTTTATGAAATTTTCTGTATTAATGTCAGTATATTACAAAGATAACCCTCAATGGCTTAAAGAAGCTGTTGATAGTGTTATGAATAATACTGTTAAACCTAGTGAAATCTTGATAGGTATAGATGGTCAAATTTCAAAAGAACTTGAAGATAAATTACAAGAATTAGCTAAAAAATATACTCAAATAAAATTAGCTTCTTTTAAAGAAAATCGTGGTAGAGGAGCATTATTACATGACACTTTACCAACGACTAAATATTCTTTGGTAGCAATTATGGATAGTGATGATATTTGTTATCCCAATCGTTTTGAAAAGCAATTAGCAATTTTTGAAAAAGAAAAAGATTTAGATATTTTAGGTGCTTTTATAGAAGAATTTGATGAAGATACAAAAGAAATAGTTTCTGTAAGAAAAGTTCCATTGGAACAGGATGATATTAAAAAATATATTAAAACAAGAAATCCAATAAATCAAGTAACAGTAATGTTTAAAAAAGAAAGTATTTTAAAACTTGGTGGCTATCCTTCTAATATGCGAGTAGGAGAGGATTATCTTTTATGGGTAAGAGCTATTGTTAACAATTTAAAATTAAAAAATATTTCAGATATTTTGGTAAAAGTTCGTGTTAATTCAGATATGTTTGCAAGACGAGGTGGATATAGCTTTTATAAAGCAAATAAAGATTTTCTCAAAGAGATGTTAAAACTAAAATTAATTAATTATCCATGTTATTTATACAACATATATACTCGTTTTGTTATACAAGTATTAATGCCAAATAATATACGAACATTGTTTTATAAAAAAGTATTGAGGTAGATATATGTTAACCGTACAAGTTTTACTTAGTTGCATGTATCAACAAGATTGTTCTATTATTGAACATTCTAATTTATCAAAGATACCTACTTTAGTTATTAATCAAATGGATGTTTTTAAGGAAGAAAAAAAGTTTATTTCGGAATATTTATTATGGATAAATACTCCAACAAGAGGTCTTTCTGTAAGTAGGAATTTAGCAATAAAAAATAGCGAAGCAGATATATGTCTATTGGCTGATGATGATGAAATTTTTGAAGAAAATTTAGTGCAAAAAATTTCATCTGCCTATGATGAATATCCTCAAGCAGACATTATTCTTTTTAATGTTAATAATTTCCCTATTAAGTTTGGTGATAAAGTACGTCCATTAAAAAAATGGGAAATACTAAAAGCAAATTCAATACGTATTACTTTTCGTTTAAAAAAAATTCAAGATAAAGTTTGTTTTGATACTTTATTAGGTTCTGGAACAGAAAATGGTGGAGGTGAAGAAAATAAGTTTTTATTGGATTGTTGGAAACAAGGATTTAAAATTTATTTCGTACCTGTTTCTATTGCAACTTTAAATAAACAAAGTTCATCCTCATGGTTTTATACATTTGATGAAAATTATTTTTATACGCGTGGTAAAGCTACAAGATATATTTTGGGTTTTTGGTATGCTTGTATATATGGAATATATTTTTTAGTAACAAAATATTCGCAATATCGTAAAAATTGTTCTATTTATAAAGCAATTTTATTTTTATTTAAAGGAATAGTTAAGGGAATAAAGAAAACAAATGTTTATTATAGAAAGATTAATTAGTTTGTCAATTTTTATAAGTTCTTTATTTGTATGTATGCTTTTTTTAAGCAAAGTTAAAAGAAGTTATTGTGGAATAGTTTTATTTATATATTTGGTAATACTTTGTATATTTGCTTATTTCTTTAAACCAAATGTGTTAGATTTATCTCGACTTCACAATTTATGTTTGAATGGATATGGGCAGTATTCATGGGATCAATTAAAAACTTTTTTAAAATATTCACGAGTTCCCGTGTGGCATATTTATTCATGGATAATTTATCATCTTACAAATGATGTTAATTTTATACAAACTATTACTTGTTTTTGGTGCTTTGGAAATTTATTTTATGTTCTTGGTGACATTATTAAAAGAAATAATATAAATGGAGTATACAGAGCTCTTTTATTATTTTCAATAATGTCAGTAGGTGCATTTTATATGGAAACAATTTCTGGTATTAGAAGTATGTTAAGTTTTTCAATATGTTTCTTATGTATATATAGAGAGATGATTCATAGAAAAAACTTACTTATTCATATTCCATTATATATTTTTGCAGCACTGATGCATCAGGTTGGAACTGTGGTTTTTATAGGTCGTATCATTTCTTTGATTCCTCTAGAAAAAAATTATTATCGTAAAACTTTGATGGCCCTATCAATAATACCATTACTTATATATGCAGTGAAAGGAGATAATTTCTTTTTAATTTCATCTTTTAACTTGGCACATGAGTACATATATAACTCTAAAGAATATTATATGCTTGAAGAAACTATTATTGGAATAATTGAATTATGTCAAATATGGTATGTTTTATTTTTTTACAAATTATATACTAACAACAAATTACGTGAATTATGGTTCTTTTCTTTTGTTTTAACCATTATAAGTACTTGTGCCATTCCTTTTTCTTATTCTATATTCCGTCGTTATACAATAATGTGTTCATTATTGATTTTACCACTTATAGGAACCATTTTAGGTTTATCAAATAAAAATATTCGTGAGCATTTTTCATTTTTATTACTTGTTCAATCTATATTGATATTTGCTTTATCATATTCTATAGGAGATATGCGTTTTTTTCAATTTTTGATGTGATTGTATTTACATATGTACTCTATTTTATTATTAAAAATAATTTGAAATATAGATGTAGTAAAATATTGCTTCTAGAAAAAATATCATAAATTTGCGAGGTATTTACATGAATATAGATTTAGTTGTTCCATGGGTTGATGGTAGTGATATTGAACATATAAAAACAAAGAACCGGTATAAGCAATTATTAGAGAAAAAAGTAAATGATGAAGTAATTGGATTAGCAAGATTTAAAGATAATGGAGAATTAAAATATTTATTGAGATCAATTGAAAAAAATGCAAAATTTATACGATATGTTTTTTTGGTTACAAATGGGCAAATCCCAAAATGGTTAAATATTAATCACCCAAAAATAAAGATAGTAACTCACAGTCAAATTATGCCTAAGGAAGCTTTACCAACATTTAATTCAAGTGCTATTGAAACTTGCATAGCAAATATACCTGATCTTTCTGACAATTTTCTATATGCAAATGACGATTTTATTATTGCAAAGCCGATAAATGAAAAATTTTTCTTTACAAAAGAAGGATATCCTATTTCAAGATTATTACCTGTATTTCACATAAGACAAAAAGGTGTTTATGTTAAAAAAATAAACTTTACATTGAATATTTTTTATAAAAAATTTCATAAAAATTTTAATTTAACGGAACATCATAATATAGATGCTTTTTATAAACCCGATGTTTTATCTTGTATAAATGAATTTAAGGAAGATTTTGATAGAACTTGTAATTCTAGATTTAGAGCGGAAAATAATATAAGTAAACACATTTGGTCTTTGTACTCTTTTTATATTGGGCACTCAAAAATAAAAGGTTATTATATTTCAAAAATTCTTATTTATTTAGTGTCTATAATAAATGGAATAAAAAGTTTGTTTAGTAATGTAAATCAATATATGTATAATGGGAACAATACTAGTAAAAAATCTACTTTTTTGAAAATAAAAAAACAAATATACAGATTTATATTAAATTCTACATCTTTTTCAAATTACGAAGATTACAATATTAAATATATAAGCTTATTCTGTATAAATGATAATGAATTTTCTAATGATGCGGATAGGAAAAGAAGCATGGATTTTTTAAATAAATTATTTCCTAATAAATCTTCTTTTGAGATATAGAAATATGAGATTTAAATGATATTAAATAGCATGATGTATAGGAGTAAATTTGAATAAAATTCATAGGGATATAGGTTTTTTGATTACACAGTTAACAGATGGAGGTGCGGAACGTGCTGTGGCTAATTTATCTAAAGAGCTATCAAAATACTATAATATCCATATTTTATTATTTAATTCAAACGAAATAACATATTCATTTAAAGGAACTATATATAGAATTGGTGTGCCTATTTCAAAATGGCCATGGATGAGAATATGGTATATTTTCCTACGTTGGTATAGAATAAAAAAATATAAAAAGAACAATAATATTCACACCATGATAAGTTTTATGCCAATTCCTAATTTATACAATATATTTACTAAAGGAAAAGACAATGCAATCATTTCTATACGCAATTATATGTCATTGCGTATTAAAAAAAATATAGAATATTGCATTATTAAGTACTGTGGTAAAAAAGCAAATATAACAGTATCTGTATCAGAATATGCAAGACAAGATTTGATAGAAAACTTTTCTTATAGTTCCAATAAAGTAACAACTATTCATAATTTATGTGATACTAGAATTTTACAAAAATCTAATCTTGAAATTGAAAAGCTTACAAAAAATTTTGATTTCTCAAATGGAGTCATTGCAACTGTTGGAAGACTTGAATTTCAGAAAGCACATTGGCATTTACTGCGAGCTTTTAGTATAGTTAATAAAAATCTTCCCCATATTAAACTTGTATTTTTTGGACAAGGAAATTTAGAAAAAAAATTAAAGGAGTATACTAAAAAACTTTCAATTGATAATAATGTTTTTTTTATGGGGTATCAAAAAAATCATCATACTTTTTTAAAGAAGTGCAATATTTTTGTTTTATCATCTTTTTTTGAAGGAATATCAAATGCTTTATTAGAAGCTATGGCATTAGGGTTGCCTATAATTTCTACTGAATGTCAAAGTGAAGTATTAAGCAAACAAATACACCAAGTAGATAACATGGAGCTATCAGATTATGGTATTCTAATTCCATCTTTTATTGATAAAAATTTTGATGTAAATGATTTAGTATTTGAGCGAGCAGATTATATATTAGCAGAAGCGATGGAAAAATTAGTTGCGAATGAGGAACTTAATAAATATTATCGTAATAAATCTGTTGAAAGAATAAAAGATTTTGCACCTGATACCATTACTAAACAATGGGTAGAAATTATTGAGAGATATAAATAAGAGATATCCTTATAAGGAAATTTTATTATGAAAATAATATTTCAAAAATTAAAGTTATTTTTTCAAAATTCAAATTATCGGTTTAAGGTATTACAAAATCATAATTTATTAAACTGGGTACCTGATAATTTTATGCTAAAATTACTTTTTAAGCAAAGATTAGGAATATCCTTAAATATCAAAAATCCGCAAACATTCAATGAAAAAATTCAATGGTTAAAATTGTATGATAGAAATCCACTTTATACAACTATGGTAGATAAATACAAAGTTAAAGAATATATTGCAAATATGATTGGTAGAGAATATATTATCCCAACTTTAGGAGTATGGTATAAGGTAGAAGAAATTAATTTTGATAAATTACCGAATCAATTTGTTTTAAAAACTACACATGATAGCGGTGGAATCGTTATCTGTAAAGAT
>NZ_CACWEU010000144.1:0-4844 GCF_902760015.1 Candidatus Ruminimicrobium bovinum | reverse complement strand
TCAGGAATGAAGTGTATATGGATCCCGCAAGGGCATACTCGATTGAGTTAGTTGCAAAATTATAACCAAAATATTAAGGTCGCTATAATTGTTGTAAGGAATTATTTCAAACTACAAAACAAAATGTAAGTCTACATATCAAAAACATTTTTGAAGAAGGTGAGCTGAGTGAGAATTCAGTTGTCAAGGATTTCTTGACAACTGCCGTAGATGGAAAGAAATACCTTACTAAATTTTACAATCTTGATGCAATTATTTCTATAGGTTACAGAATAAATTCTACAAAAGCAACACAATTTAGAATTTGGGCTACAAAAACATTAAAAAACTACCTTACGGAAGGTTATGTTATAAATAAAAATCTGTTACAACAACAAAAAGAAAAATTTGCAACGTTACAACAAACAGTAGATTTACTTAACAGAAGTTTAATAAAACAAGTTGAAACATTAAAACAAGCTAAAGATGTAAGCAATATTTTAAATAATTTTGTTAAAGGGTTAAACTTACTTGATGATTACGACCATCAACAATTAGATAAAAAAGGTAATTCTAAAAGGAAAGCAGTTAGAATAAAAACAGAAGATTTTTTAAAAATTGTTGATAAGATGAAAGGCGATTTTGCAAGCGATGTTTTTGCTGTTCCTAAAGATAAAAGCTTTGAAAGCTCCGTTAATCAAGTATATCAAACTTTCGGTGGACAAGAACTTTACCCAACATTAGAAGAAAAAGCAGCAATGTTGCTTTATATGGTTGTAAAAAACCATAGTTTTGTTGACGGAAATAAAAGAATTGCAGCAAGTTGTTTCTTATATTTCTTAGATAGAAACAAAATGCTTTATGATAAAATAAACAAACCTGTTATAGACAGTGCAACATTATTTGCATTAACCTTACTTATTGCAGAAAGTAATCCCAAAGATAAAGACATTATTATGCAAGTAGTGATAAGTGTTTTAAACAGAAAATAGAGAGGAAATATGGGAAGAAGATTATGTGTTGGCGATATTCACGGTATGTATTCAAAATTAACTGATGTTTTGGATAGATGTAATTTTTCTTCTTCCGATACTCTATATTGTGTAGGTGATTTGTGCGACAGGGGAAACGAAAATTTAAAAACTTTAAATTTTTTAATGAAGTTAAATAATTTCCATCCCGTTATCGGTAATCATGATATTTGGCTTGCACAATATTTAAGTTATAAAATGCCGGAAAATACTTTCCATGCTTGGGCTTATTATAACGGTGGAATGAATACTTTTGTAGAATTTTTAGATATGGCAGACGAAGAAAAACTAAAAATTTATAATTGGTTAAAAAATATACCGTATATGATAAAACTTAAAGATAAAATTATAATGCATACACCGACACCTAAAAAGATTTTTGACAGAACAAAAGAAGGATATAATTTAGAAGAAATAACTCTTGCCAATATAACAGAAAGCGGACTTTTACAGGATGAAATATACGATGACCAACTGTGGAGCAGAAAAGTTATAGCATGTTCAAAATATGTTAATGAAAAAAGAAAACATAAAAAATTTTTTGAAACACAATTTAATAGTAAATCTCCAATAGTGTTTGCCGGGCATACTCCGTTATTAAATCCAATTTATGACGAAGATATGAATATTTGCCTTATAGATACCGGCGGTTTTGCAACAATAGAAAAAAACAAAATAGACGGACATATAACGGTAATTGATATAGATACTTTTGACTATTGGCAAAACGGCAATGCTAAAAAACAAAATCTTTTGGGCTTAAAGTAAAATCCGTTTGTCCTTTGGATGCTGTTTCAAATAATATTTTATTTAAGATACTCCTTAATATACTTTTTAAACCTCTTGCACCTGTCCTGTTTTTTACGGCTTGTTCGGCAACATATTCTATTGTTTCTTCAAGTATTTCCAATTTTATACCTGCTTCCATAAATACCTGTTTGTATTGGCTTATAACATTATTTTGGCTTTCGGTTAGAATTTTTACTAAATCCTGTTTTGTTAAATCATTTAATATCACTTTATTGGATAACCTTCCTGCAAATTCCGGCATAAAACCGTATTTGATTATATCTTCGGTAGTGGCTTGTTGCAATATGTTTAAGTTATCCTGCACCGCAAATTCTTCATTAAAAAAGCCGATACTTTTGCATTTGTTTGAATTTAATCTGTTTTCAATTATTTTTTCTAATCCGCTGAATGCTCCGCCTGCAATAAACATAACATTTGATATATCATATTCCCTGTCCAAACCAAACTTTCCGCCGTTACAAAAATAATTAGTGCTTTCAAATATTTTTAAAAATTCTTCCTGAACAGTTTTTGTTCCCACATCATTTTTGTTATCATTTTTATTTATTGCAATTTTATCTATTTCGTCTATATATACTATACTTATGGGGAACTTGTTTTCGGGCATATTTTGTTTGCACTTTTTTAATAAACCTGCAAATATCGAATCGGGGCTTAAACCTACATAACCAGTTTCGGTCAGTTGGCTTGCATCGGCTATGTATATGGGAATATCCAATATTTTACTTAATGTGTTACAAATAAATGTTTTGCCTGTTCCGGTTGGACCTATTATTAAAGTGTTTGTTTTATCCAATTTATCTTTATTGTTGTTTTTATTTATTTTACATTTTATTATATGTTCGTAAATTGCTGCGGAAATATTTCTTGTTGCCCTGTCCTGCCCGATAACATATTTGTTAAGTTGTTCATACAATTGGGTTGGGTTTATATCAACAACTTGTTCTTTGATGTTTGCTTTATCTTGAATTGTTGTATTCATTAAAATATTAAGCAGATTTTCGTTTATTTCCAATTCCTGTTCGTTAAAATTTCTTTGTTTATAATAAATACATTTACTTGTAATTAATTTGGAATTATCGTTTAATAGTTTTACTATAAAACTCGGTTTTGCTACATTTAGTTCAACTAAAGTTTCAATTAAATCGTTTTTTCTAACTCTGTCACGGCTTTTCAATTTTGATATTGCAACAAATATTATGCAAAACCTTTCAAGAATATTAAAATTGTATTTTTCTGTTTCTTTAATGAATTTAATGTTGCTGTTTTTGCCTATACTTCTTTCATCTATGGTTTTAAAACTTTGAAAATTTATTTTTCTGTTCCATCTGTCTGTATAAAAAATATCCAAAATATCGTCAAAATATTGTTCCGATGTGTACACCGGCAGTTTTGTTAACGGGTTACAAGTTGTTGCGGCTTGTTTTATTTCTTGTTCGGTAAATAATTCTTCCATTTGTTTATTCTCCTGAAATTAATAAGTTTTTTATTATTCTACAAAAACATCGCGACAACAGTATGTCCGTTTAATAAAAACTTTAATTGTTTTATTCTTCATATCTTTTTATGACAAAAACAAAAAACTTTGCTATAATCAATAGTCAAGTAAATAAATAAAATAGGATAAAATAATGAAAAAAATGTTATCTTTGTCGGCAATAGGAAAAGACAGAACCGGAATAGTCAGTTCAATATCCGAAATTCTTTTTAAATTGGGTTGCAATATTGAAGATTCAACAATGACGCTTTTATCGGGGCAATTTGCGGTAATACTTTTACTTGACTGCCCAAAAAATTCCGATATTTCAAAAATAAAAAGAAGTTTAAATTCTTCATTAAAAAAACTTGATTTATCATATTCGGTAAATGAAGTTGATAAACCTAAAAAAGACAAAAAAAATTACGGTGATTATATTATTGCCGTTTACGGTGCCGACAGAGTAGGTATAGTTTATACCGTAAGTAAATATTTAGCAGATAAAAAAATAAATATAACCGATGTCCAAACAAAAATTTCCGGTAAAAAAGATAAAGTTTACATAATGTTGATAGAAGTTAATATACCAAAATCCGTAAAAATAGAAGATTTTAAAAAGAATTTAAAAGATTTGGCAAAAGAACTTAAAGTTGAAATTTTTGTGAACCAAGCGGATTCTCAGGAAATTTAATAAAGTGGCAATTTTAAATATAGTAACAATTCCAAACCCGATATTAAAACAGGTTAGCTTGCCGGTAGAAAAAATAGATTCGGATGTAAAAAAGCTTATATCCGATATGAGAGAGACAATGCTTTCCTCAAACCATTGTGTAGGTATTGCAGCCGTTCAGGTAGGGGTTTTGGCAAGAATAGTTTTGGTTGATGTTTCTTTAAACCCTAAACCGCACCACAACAGCGGTTTGTTGGTTATGATAAATCCGAAAATAACATATACATCCGGTAAATTAAAATCAAGGGAAGGTTGTTTAAGTGTTCCTGATTTTACGGGAAATGTTGTTAGAAAAAATAAAATAGAAGTAGAATATACGGATATAAACGGTAATAAACAATTATTTAAAACTCACGGCTTTGAATCAATAACAATTCAACATGAAATAGACCACTTAGACGGATTTCTTTTCCTTGATAAAGTGTCATCCCTTAAAACAGATGTTTTCAAAAGAATATAATTTTTGTTTATAAGTTTATTTGATTATAAATTGTTTTGTAAATTTTTGCCTTGTAATTAGTTATTTGATAAAATATTCTATTATGAAAATTTTAATTATAAAACCGAGTTCTTTCGGCGACATTATTCAAGCAAATCCCATTATTGCCGCAATAAAAGAAGAATGGAGTAATGCTAAAATAGATTGGCTTGTTTTTGATAAATTTAAACCTACAGTAGAATTGTTTGGTAATATAACCAATATAAAAGTTTGGAAGAGAAACGGCGGAATAAAAGCTTTTTTTGATATTTTAAAAGATTGTAACAAACAAAATTATGATTTGGTTATGGATTTACAAGGTTTGTTAAGAACGGCATT
>NZ_CACWEU010000143.1:0-2979 GCF_902760015.1 Candidatus Ruminimicrobium bovinum | reverse complement strand
TTGTTTTCTTTTTTCAGTGTGTCATAAGCACTTGTTAAAAGCCATTGTCTGGCATATTTATTTGAAGCTTTTATTTTTCTGTTGCCGTCCAACCAATAACCTATTTTTTTATCTGCCATTGCCATTGTTGCAAAAGCCAAGCTTTCCGGTGCAAGATCAAGGTTTATAACGATATTATATTTGGTTGATGTTAAAAACGAAAAAACTTTTGAATTGTTTATAATAATATTATCTATATATTTGTTTCCTGTCAAAGTATCTTTGTTTTTTTCTTCTACAAGCCAATCTATTGAAATGTTTTTATATTTTTGCTTTAAACCTTCCAATATAAAAGTTGTTCTTAAAACATCGCCCATGGCGCCGAGCTTTATTATTAAAATATTTGTTAAGTTTTCGGATGATTTTTTTATGGAAACATATTTTGTACACGATGAGCAAACCGCATTTTTATTTTTTTGATAAATGCAAGGTCTGTCCAAAGGGAAATATTTGCAATCGGAATAAATAACATATTTGTTCATATTCTCATAATTTAGCAAATTATAAAATTTCGGTCAAAAAAAAGAAATTTTTTCTCTCAAGCTATTAAATAAAAAATTTAATTTTTGTATAATAAAAGCCATGAATAAAAATAAAATAATTTATCGATTAAGGTTAATAATATCCTCAATTATTTTAATAATTTCTTTTTTGGCTTTTACTGCTGTTTTTAATTTTTTTACAAATTTTTTTGCAATACAGTTGGGACCGTGTGTTGCAAGTTTAATTGCTTCTTTCTCGTTGTCCGTTTTAATATCCGTTTTAGCCGTTTTGTTTTTTACATTTTTATTCGGAAGGTTTTATTGTTCTTTAATTTGCCAGTTGGGGATTTTACAAAATTTTATAGGATTTTTATCTTTTAAAAAAAGTAATAACAATAAAAATATGGTAAAAACAAGATATACAATAGCGGCATTTGTATTTGCTGCTTTATCTTGCGGATGGGCCGTAGGTTTTAAAATTTTGGACCCGTATACCAATTTCGGGTTAATTGCTTCAAGCATTTGGACACCTTTTTATAATTTTATAACAAAAAATCAAAATTACGAATTTACTATATTAACTTTAATAATATCTTTAATTCCTTTTGTAATTTTAATATTTTTGGTTTTGTTTAAAAGAAGATTTTTTTGCACTGCAATTTGTCCCGTAGGTACACTTTTGGGCTTGTCTGCAAAATATGGAATAGTAAAACTTAAAATAAATGATAAATGTATAACATGCGGTGCTTGTTTTAGAAATTGTCCTTCCGGAAGTATAAATTTAAAAGATAGAAATATAGATAATGAACTTTGTATAAGATGTTTAAAGTGTATGTCCGTTTGTCCGAAACAAGCCGTAAGTTTTGCAACGGTAACTGATAATAAAAAAACTGTTACGTTTGATGAAAGCAGAAGGAATTTTATTTTAGGTTCGGCTTTTG
Organism: Candidatus Ruminimicrobium bovinum; assembly: GCF_902760015.1. Taxonomy (NCBI): domain Bacteria; kingdom Pseudomonadati; phylum Elusimicrobiota; class Endomicrobiia; order Endomicrobiales; family Endomicrobiaceae; genus Candidatus Ruminimicrobium; species Candidatus Ruminimicrobium bovinum. Next base: position 1,517 of record NZ_CACWEU010000143.1, on the reverse strand, counting down.
TTTTAGGTGCAATTGCAACAGGTGTAGGAAGTTCTTTTGTTAGAGGTAAATTATTTATAAAAGATAAAATAAGAGCAATATTACCGCCCGGAGCCGGAGATTATTCAAGTTTTTCTTCAAAATGTACAAGTTGCCAGTTATGTGTTGCGGTATGTCCTAATAAAGTAATTCATCCAAGGGATTTTAGTCATTCTGCAATTTATATGGATTATTCAAAAAATTCTTGTAAATACGATTGTAATGCTTGCAGTTCGGCTTGTCCTACAGGTGCAATAAAAAAGATTTCATTGGAAGAAAAACAACATTTAAGAATAGGTATGGCAAAAATAGACGGAAACTTATGTGTAAATTGCGGAATATGTGCTTTTAAATGTCCTGCTAAAGCATTAAATTTAAACGATGACAGAGTGTTGCAATTTGACGGTTCAAAATGCATAGGTTGCGGTGTGTGTCAAACGGTTTGTCCGCAAAAAGCAATAGAAGTTGTAGGAATTATGGAACAAAGCAAAGCTGTTTAAAATAGTAATAACAGGTTATAAGAAGGTTATTCGGTTATAGATTGAACAAAGAAATTGTAAACTAAAAAATAAATTATACCCAGATAACCGGATAAACTTATAAACCAAAAACTGCAAAGCAATTTTTTAGGAGGTAGTTTTTATGTCTTTAGGTTTTACCGAAATACTTTTGATTGTAATAGCAATTGTTTTATTGTTCGGAGCAAAAAGAATACCTGAACTTGTAAAATCAATTGCAAGGGCTTCTTACGAATATAAAAAAGCAAAAGAATTGATAAAGAAAGAGTCTGAAGAAATTATCAATGCCGGTGAAGAAACAACCGATAATGTAAATAAGCAACAAACCATAGACGTAAAAGCCGAAGAAAAAAAAGATAAGTAATTGCACATGGCGGATTTGGAGCAGGAAAAATTAACTTATCATTTGTCCGAATTAAGAAAAACAATCCTTTCGGTTATTGTTTGTCTTATCGTTTTATTTCCGTTAGGTTATTTTTTTGCTCCGTATTGTATTGATTGGCTTATCAAACGGAGTTTTTTAAATCAATCACTTTCTTTAAATTTCTTTTCCCCTATGGAAGTTTTTATAGTAAATTTGAAAATAGGTTTTGTTGTTGCTTTTATTATGGGCTTTCCGTATATAATTTATAAAATATGGCAGTTTTTACTTCCTGCATTATATGATAAAGAAAAAAAATTTATAAAAACGGCAGTGTTTTGTTCAAGTATTTTATTTATTTTCGGTGCTGCAATTTGTGTCGCATTTGTGTTACCGTTAATAATAAAATTTTCCATGAGTTTTACAACCGAGCAAATTAAACCGATGCTTGGAATAAGTAATTTTTTAGGCCTTTCCGGCTGGCTTATGCTTGTATTCGGCTTAATGTTTCAATTTCCGATAGTAATATATTTTTTAGTTAAATTTTCAATCGTGTCTGTTGAAACATTAAAAAACAAAAGACCCTATATTATAGTTGTAATGCTTTTAATTGCCGCATT
>NZ_CACWEU010000142.1:0-3151 GCF_902760015.1 Candidatus Ruminimicrobium bovinum | reverse complement strand
AGAAAATTCACCTATCTGCCCGAATGCAGCACCTAAAGCCACCGCTTTTTTAAAAGGCAATCCTAAAAGATTAACAAGCATTGTTACAAACAAAGGTTTGCATATAATTATAATAAACAATGTAAGCAATATAAGTTTCCAACAGTTAAAAACCAAAGTTATATCAAACAACATCCCTACGGAAACAAAAAACAAAACGGAAAAAGCATCACTTATTGAAATTGCATCCGAAGTTGCCCTTGCACCGAATTCGGATTGACCTACAACCATACCTGCAAGAAAAGCCCCAAGTGCCATTGAAACATCAAATAATTCCGCAGCACCTACGGCAATACCTAATGCCAAAACCAAAACCGATAAAGTAAACAATTCTCTGTTTCCTGTTTTTGCAACATATTCAAGTATTTTAGGTAACAGTTTTTGCCCGGCAACCAAAACAAAAGCAATTAAAATTGAAATTTTTAATGCGGTAATACCTATCGTTGCAAAAAAACGAATATCACTGTTTTTTTCATTAAAAAAAACAGGTATCAAAACCAAAACAAAAATAGTAAACAAATCTTCAACAACAAGCCAACCGACTGCCGTATGACCTATCTGAGTATGTAAATTTCTGTTATCTTCCAACACACGTGTAACCGCAACCGTACTTGCAACTGAAATTGCCATACCGAAAATAAGCCCTGTTTTCCACGACCAACCTAAAAAATGTGTTGCAATAACAGCAACGGTTGTCGCTAAAAATATTTGCATTATTGCACCCGGAACGGCAATTTTATATACGGCTTTTAAATCGGAAAAATGGAAATTAAGCCCGACACCGAAAAGAAGCAAAACAACACCTATATCGGCAAATTGTTGTGCAACTTCAATATTACCGACAAAACCCGGCGAATAAGGACTTATTGCAATACCTGCAAAAAGATAACCGACAATAGGTGAAAGTTTAAGTTTTTGAGCAATTAAGCCAAAAATAAGTGCAGCAGTTAAACCCGCAGCCAATGTTAAAATTAACGATATACCTTCCATTATAAAAAAAAATACTCCGTATTTTTTTAGTTTATAGAGTGATAAGGTTATTAGGTTATAAGTTAACAACAAAAACTACAAACAACCTATAACCCTATAACCTTATAAACCAATAACCAAAAACGACATCGATTGCTTCTCCTTAAATGTTTTGCAATGATGCTGCTACAATATTAAAAATTTCTTCAACGGTAATCAGTTTCATGCAATCTTTTTTGAGACAATTTCTGTTTCTGCACGGTTGACACGGAACTTTCTTTTGAACTACAATGGTGTTTCCGCCGAAAGGCCCTGTTCTTTTTGCATTTGTAGGTCCTAAAATTACAACGGAATTTACTTTCATTGCGGTTGCAATATGTGCCGGACCTGCCTCGTTTGCAACAAGCAAATTACAAAAAGAAAAAAATGTTATCAAATCCTTTAACGGTAATTTACCGGTTAAGTTTATAATATTTTTATTTTTACATTTTGAAATTATTTCTTCATCCAAACCTTTTTCGCTGCTGCCGCCTTCTTTACCGCCTATCAAAACAACATTGACATCAAAATTTTCATTTATCAAATCAATAAGTTTTGAAAATTTATCGGCTTGCCACCTTCTTGAAAGCCAACCTCCGCCGGGATGAACGGCAACAATTTTTTCAGATAAATCAATTTTATTTTCCAACAAAAAGTTTTTAAAACTATCCTTTTGCCGCTGTGTCGGAGATATGTTATATTCAATATTATCAATATTGCAACCGAGATATTTTGCAACTGCTAAATGCCGTTGAACACAATGGCTGTCAAAATTATCCGGTTTTATTTCTTTTGAAAAAAGCCATGACAATTCACGCATACCGTTTGTAGATGATGATGCAAGTTTGAAATTTGCACCTGCAAGCATAACTATAAATGCGGATTTAAAAAGCCCGTGAAAATCTATACTTAAATCAAATTTTTCGGCTCTTAAAAGTTTGTAAAATTTTACTATATAAGATAACGATACTTTTGTTCTGTCAAAAATTATCAAATTATCAATTAATGAATTATCTTTTATTATATCCGAGCATCTTTCGTCAGCAATCCAACTTATATGTGCATTGGGATATTGTTTTTTTATTGCAGAAACGGCAGGCAGTGCAAATATTATATCACCCATTCTGCTTGGCTGCACTATTAAAATTTTAGGATTTTGTTTATTTTTCAAATATTGTTTTATATCCATTTTTTAATTAAATTTATGTTTCTGTCTATATTTCCTTTTTGTTCTTCAACGACGGCTAAAGCATTTTTCCCGACGGACAACCTTAAATTTTTATCGGTTAATAATTTATCTATTGTTTCTTCCAATTCTTTTTTATCATTAACTTCAAATGCGGCATTGCTTTTTTTAAGCAAGTCCGCTTCGCTTTCAAAATTAAACATATATTTACCGAATATAATCGGTTTTGCATAAGCAGACGGTTCTATAGGGTTTTGCCCGCCGCTGTTAATTAAAGAACCGCCCACAAAAACAATATCGGCAACAGAATATAAACTTTGCAATTTACCGAACACGTCAACAAGTAAAACTTCTTCGCCAATACTTTGTGACATCAATGAAAATTTTATATTCTTTTGTTTTAACATATTTGAAATTTCGGAAATTCTTGTTATGTGTCTTGGAGCAATTATTAATTTTAAATTTTTATATTTATTTTTTAAACTTATATAAACATCCGTTAAACTTTTTTCTTCATTATTTTTTGTGCTGCCTGCAACTAAAATTAAATCATCTTCTTTATAAGAAAGCATATCCCTTGTAAGTGTGGCATTTTGCCAATTTCTGTCATATTTTATATTCCCTGTTATTTCAAGTTTTTTTGACGAGCCCAAAATTGAACCGAAATATTTGAAATCCGTTTCGTTTCTGACAAGAACGGCATCGGTTAAATTTAAAAATTGTTTCCAAAACAATGAAGTTATTTTATAATATTTGAAAGCATTTTTTGAAATTCTTCCGTTAACAACAACAACTTTCGCTCCGTATTTTTTAACACAATAAATTAAACTCGGCCAAATTTCGGTTTCTATAAGAATTAACATATCGGGTTTTATTTTTGACACGGCAGATACTACAAAAGGGTAAATATCAACAGGT
>NZ_CACWEU010000141.1:0-4661 GCF_902760015.1 Candidatus Ruminimicrobium bovinum | reverse complement strand
GTAATAGAAGAAATTTCAAAATCATCTTTTGTAACGGCCTCTTCACCTTACATTTACGGGCAGGGAATAATCAAAAAATATAAATCAACGGCAAGCGGAACAGGTGCCGTTGTTAAAGGTATTGACTATAACAAAGAAAATGCAATGCTTAATTTATCAGATAAATTGTCGGAGTTCTCTCTTATGGAAGATGATAATATTTCTTCCGACGGTATTATTTTAGGCAGTGAACTTGCAAAACTTATAGGCGTTCAAACAGGTGATGACATTGTAATAATTTTTCCGAGTCAAATTTCATCTGTTCCCAAAATGAAAAAATTAAAAGTTGAAGCCGTATTTCATTCGGGAATGTATGAATATGATACTACTCTTGTTTATGTTGATTTAAAAACGGCAGATGATATGTACGGCTTTTCCGGCGGTGTAAGCGGTATTGCCGTGATGACGGAAAATTTTGAAAAAGTTCAAAGTTTTGCAAAACAACTTCAGCAAGAATTGGATTATCCGTACAGGGTTCGCTCTTGGATAGATATGAATAAAAATTTGTTTTCCGCTTTAAAGCTTGAAAAAATAATGATGTTTATTATTTTGGCACTTATAATAATTGTTGCAAGTTTTAACATAATTTCAAATATACTTTTATTAAGTGTTGAAAAAACTAAAGAAATAGGCATACTTGCCGCATGCGGCTTTTCAAGACTTTCAATATCAAAAATATTTTTTTATGAAGGAATTATTGTTGGAACATTGGGTACAATTTTAGGACTTACACTCGGTATAACAATAAGTTATGTTTTAAAGAATTTTAAAATATTCGATTTGCCGCAAGGTGTTTATTATATCGATAAATTACCTGTAGTGTTACTGCCGCAAGACATTATTTCCGTGTGTGTTTGTGCTTTTGTAATAACGGTTATATCGGGTTTATATCCCGCTTATCAGGTTTCAAAATTAAAACCCGTTGAAGCATTGAGATATTAATATGAAAATAGAAACAATAAATTTGGTAAAAAATTATAAAACATTAAAATCACCCGAAGTTCAAGTGTTAAAAGGAATAAACTTAACAATAAATTCAGGTGAAACCGTTGCGCTTACCGGACCTTCCGGTGTCGGTAAAAGCACTTTAATTCACTTGTTGGGTTTAATGGATAAACAAACTTCGGGAACAATTTTATTGGACGATATAAATGTAACGGATTTATCTGCCAATCAACTTGCAAAATTAAGAAAAGAAAACATAGGTTTTATTTTTCAATTTCATTATTTACTTGCCGATTTTACGGTTTTGGAAAATATTTTAATTCCCGCATGGAATAATTACAAAGAAAAAGAAAAACGGGCTTATCAATTACTTGAAATGATAGGGCTTAAAGACAGGGTAAAACATTTACCGTCGGAGCTTTCCGGAGGGGAACAACAAAGGGTTGCAATGGCAAGGGCATTTATAAACGAACCTAAAATAATTTTTGCCGATGAACCGACCGGAAATTTGGATAGAGCAACAGGTGAAAAAATAGAAAATTTGATGTTTGATATATGTAAAGAATTTAAAACTACGTTAGTTGTCGTTACACACAGTCGGGAACTTGTCAAACTTGCCTCAAAACAACTCGTCATGGAAAACGGCAAAATTAAATAGTTGTAAATTTTAATTCTGCTGTCGTTTTATATCCGTTAGTGTTTTGTCTTCATATAATTTTATCTCGTAATAATTTATTTTCCAACTTTAACAATCTTATTTCATGGTCTTGAAGTTGAATTTTCATATCTTTTAAATCGGTATTGATAACATTGTTAAAATTTTTATCATCAACTATTGAATTTTTAAAAATCTTTTGTTTGTCGTTATAAAAGAAATCCGGCTTTACTCCTAAATCTTTTGCAAATTTATATAATGTTGCAGGTTTAGGACTTCTTTTGCCGTTACAATAAGCGGAAACAAAAGCTTCTGTTACATTTAATTTTTTTGCTAATTCTTTTTGAGTAAATCCTTTTTCAAGCATTATTTTTTTTAGCTGTTTTACAAAAAAAGATTCTTTGTTCATGTTTACTAAAACTCCTTGTTAAAAGTTGTAAAAAATAAAGCAAAAACGTTGACAAATAAAACAAAATATATTAAAATTAAAACAAAATTAAACATAATTACTTTTTATGTGTAAAAATAAAAATTTTACAAAACAAAAAAATAAGTGTTTGGAATATTAATTTTTTTTGTAAAACAAAAATAAATACAAAGAAATATAAAAATGTTCTTTGCACAAGAAACGCGCAACACTATATTATACTAAATACTTTAAAATTTACATAATGTTTTGTAGAAACTCAATTATATTTTTATGCTCTCTTTCTTTTGTAGTACAATCGCAGTGTACTACTTTCGCCGGGGTCAACGGGCAAGCATTTGCTCCAATCATTTGTTTGCCCACCCGGTACCTTGAAATATATAGTTGGAGTCATATTTTATGAAAAATTTCGTGTATAACATAAAGTCTGTCATTTCTTTTCTATCTATTCTTTTAATTTTTCTGCCTTTGATTGTTATTGCTGATACTACAATAAGTGAAGATACAGATATTTCAATAATAGGTCCAAACAGCACAACAAATAATGTTCCTGCCAGCTCAACTTACGGTTTAAATATAGAAGGTAATTTAACAATAACAAACGGTGTTACAATTGCCGGGAATATATTATCGGGTAATTCTACGGTTACAGGCACAAGTGGTGTTACAGGAACAGGTGGTGCAGCTTACGGAATAAATACAACAGGTAATTTAATTATACAAGACGGTTCAATAATTTCAGGTAATATAACTGGTGGAATAGGTTATGGAGGAGGTTCCAGTTTAACTGGTTCTTCATATGGAAATGGAACTGGGTACGGTGGTGCTAGTTATGGTATTTATAGTGAAGGACAAATAGAAAATATAAATGTAGAGGATTTAATAGTAATTGGTGGAACTGCTTATGGTGGTGGTTTAGCTATTAATAAAACAGGTGATGCTGATAGTGGTGGTAGTGGAACCGGTTATGGTGGTAATAGTTATGGTATTAATGCAAATGAAATACAAAATGCAAATATTCAGAGTTTAATTGTAACGGGTGGCAGATCTTTTGGTGGTGGTTTTGCTTTTGATGCCAGAGATGGAAGATATAGTACAAGTGGTGGTGGTAATGGAACAGGAGGTTCTGCTTACGGAATAACATCAAAAAATATTAGTAATTCTTTAGTAACAATGAAAATAGAAGGTGGTATAGGTTATGGAGGTGGTTCTCAAGGATTATACCCTGGAGCTATTTCTTACAATGGTGGTGCAAATGGAATTGGTCATGGCGGTAATGCTTATGGTATATATATATCTGAAAATTCAACAATAACAGATAGTAATTTATATGTAAATGCAAAAGGAGGTACTGCATATTCAGGTAATTCACATTATATGAATTTAGATTTAGAAAATATTGATATTATGTTTGTTAGAGAAACAAATGTATCAGCTTCAAATTATGGGCAGGGTGGTAATGCTTACGGTATAAAAGTTGAAGCAAATAAAACTTTAAATATACAAAATAGCCAAATAACAATACAGGCAACAGGTGGAAGGGGTAGTACAATAAGTAATATTCCATATTATGGAGTAAGTTACGGAATCTATTTAGAAGAAGGTGCAATTTTAACTTTAACAAAAGTTTTAACCGATATTGATGGTATTATTTACGGAATAAACGGAACAATAAATTTAAATGAATCTACGGTAAATTTATTAAATAATTCAAATTTAACAGGAATAAGTCTAAATTTAGACAGTTCAAAAATAAATTTAGCAAACAATAATATAAGTAAAAATTATTTAAATGGTTTAACATCAACAAATTCGAATATATGTTTTGATGCTGATATTGTTAGTGCTGTAAGTGATAAAATTTTTATATCCGGTTCTGCAATCGGACAATTAAATATTGATGTTGCAGATATAAATTTTTTTAATATAACAAAATATGCCGGGCGAGCAGGATTTTTTAACTTATTTAGTAATGATAGTGATTTGAGTGGTATGGTATTAAATGTAGATAATAGTAATTTCCAATTAGTGTATGGAAGAAAATTGTTAAACTTTACATTTGATAGCGAAACTAAAAACATAAACTACGGTTTAACGGAAAATATAAATTTAATTACACAAATTGCTGCACGGCAGGCGGATAAAATATATATTTTTACAAGAGAAGAGTACTATGTAGAAAGTTTAGGTGCTTTATATGGAAAAGAACTTACGGTATACGGTAAAGGTAACACAGTAGTAAATTATGATAATGCAACAGGTATTACATTGGCTGACGGACAAATATTAAATATAGATAATTTAACTTTTACCGGTTTTAGCCAATACGATATCAATAACAGCGGAAATTTAAATTTAACCGGAATAGTAAATTTGAACACAGGTATAACCGGTACAACTGTCGGTAATATAGGTACAATTAATTTAATCCAAAGCACACTAAAATTACTAAGCAATGCAGGTATAACGTATAATAATATAAATTTAATAAATTCAACAATCAATTTAGAAGAAGGAAAAATAACAGGCGGGCTTTTAACATTAACAAATAATTCTGTAGTAAACTTAGCAAGTGGGCAAACGGAAAACAGTAAT
>NZ_CACWEU010000140.1:0-4691 GCF_902760015.1 Candidatus Ruminimicrobium bovinum | reverse complement strand
TATTTTTTTTTGGCAAAAAAACAATCATACAATTCCTATTTTATAGCGACCGTATATTTTGGGCTACACTTTTGTGTTTTAAAATCTTATGTACCGCTTCGCTTATGTACACCGCAACTTTAAAACACTTAAGTTCGCCTCAAACTATCCGGTCTTCAACGACAACGACTAAAAAATATTTTGTCATTTCGGACATTGCGAAGCAATGGAGAAATCTGTCGTTGCCATTAATTATAAATTCCACAGTATAAATTATAAATTGCTGTATTGTTTATCATTTCCGAAATTTGTAATTGTGATCATGTCCAATATGCATAGTTTAAGAATTTAAATATTTTAAAAAGTGGCGACAGTGTCGCGACTTTTTATGGAACTAAAAAAAGAGTAAAGATATAACAAAAATTGATGAATCAAATAACATTAATTTTATGTGCGGAAAAATCACAAGAAACTATTGAACTGTTAGAAATAGATAAAGATAATATTCATGTTGCCCAATATCTAACCAAAATGCCACCCAAAGAATTGTTAAAAGAAAAACTTGCAATTGCTATTTCAAATGCAAAAAAGCAATTAGGATATACATAGTTTACTAAAATATTGTCTGTATGAATATTATAATAGCTAATAGATTGTTTTAAATTGAATATTTAACTTTTAAAATCAATTTATAGTTTGTCGTTAAGTAGTTTATCGTTTAATCTTTCTTCAAAACCAACTTTAAAATTCTAAGCACTCTTTGTTGTTTGCTTATTAAAATTAAAAACACTGATAGAATTTTATCAGTGTTTTTTTGTCGTTACTTAAGAATCATAATGATAATTTGAATTATCGATACAATAATTTGAAGTATCGATATAATAATATTCATTATTATTTACCTCCTATTAAAATTTTAAAAATGAAAAAAAATTTAAAAATTCAATTGAATTTTTAATGAGTTTTAAATTTAAATTTTGATTTGAATTAAAATGATGTTAAGAATTGAATAACAACCGTATCTTTAATAATAAGAAAATTATAACCTCATAAAACATACAAATATGATTATTTTGTCAAACTGCATTTCTTTTTTTTTAAAAACTTATTGAAAAAACAGTATGTTTTTGTTAAAAATGTCATATTTTGCCAATATATCTTTATTAATAAATAAGCAAGGTATTTTTAAATAAAAAAATAAGAAGTGTCATAATTTGCCAATAAAAAGTAATTAGTGCAGGGAAAAATAAAAAAAGGAGAATTAAAATGAGTTATCAAAGAAGTCATTACAACGAAAAGGAAAGACATACAAAAAGAGGAATTTATTGTATCTTCAAAAACAAACAATGTATTCATTATGAAACACAGAAAAAAGCAGAACATGCTTTAGAGTTTGTAAATGAATATGATAATCCTAATTATGTTCCACAAAGGGCTTATCATTGTGATTGTGGCTTTTGGCATTTAACAAGCAAACCGTCAAGAAATTATGTTGCATAAACTTACATTTTTGCTTAATTGCCAAATATCAATTTTTAGTTTATAATATTGTCAATATTATAAAAAAACGGAGAATTTTTATGGAAGAAGAAAATTATACATTAGATAAATTTCCTAAAATAGAAAATCTAAATAATTTACAAGAAGAAGATAAGAATATAATTTGGAAATGTATTAAAAATATGGTTTATACTCATAATTTTTTTAGAGGAAATGATAGAAAAATAGCTGCGAGAAAGAGGTATATAGAAAATAATGTTTATAGAAAATTAAATTTAGAAAGTAAAAGTAAAAAAAAGCAAAAGAAGCAAGAGAAAAAAGAAGGATATATTTTAAGAGAAAAAGATGAGCTTATAGAAAAGTTATATGTACTAATTTTAGATGAAAAAAATACATTAGGTAATATTATTAGTTTTATAAATACTTATGGTCAAGTAAAAGACAACGAAGAAGAATTTATTAAATATTGTAAAGATATTAGTCGTAAATTAGATATTTCAAGAGATTATGATACTAAAGCACCAAATTTATCTGAAAAAGGCAACAATGAAGAAGGTGAGGATAATAAAAGTAATCCTATAGAAGACCAAATCAAACAAAAAGATTGGCAATACAAAGATGAAAGCGAGTTGGAAAAACAACAAAACAAAGAAGAAGAATTAAATAAAATGGCGATACAAAATGAACAAGACAATGAATTGCAAAGAATAATAAAAAAATATTTATATTACATATTTGAAGAAATAAAAAATAAATATTCTAAATATATAAATCTTTTTATAATTTCATATCACATAAATAAGGATATTTTAGATAGAAATATCAATATAAATTCCGAGCCGACAAACATGAATAGATTGTTTTATAAAGAGGATAAACTTTATAAATATCTTGAACTTAATAGAACAGATCTTAATAATAAAAAAGATGAAATAGAATATAAAATAAATAATTATGACTTATCTTCTAAAAAAAATATCAAAGAAATTTTAGACCGTTTATGTTTGAGACCTGAAAAAGGAAAACAGATAAAAGATAGAACAAATCTTGTTGATAACAAAACTGTTGAACAAATTTATAGAAAAACTGAAGAAGAAAAGAAAAAAATATTAAAAGAAAATTTAAGAAAGTTTTTGTTTAGTGAAATATTTAAAACATCAAGAGACAAAAGTAAAGAAGAAATACTTAACGAAATAATAGATCCTTTGTCTTTTTGGAGAAATTTTTATAGTGAATTTCGGTATAAAATAGAAAATACGACATATTATTCTTTATTAGAATATGTTGATTCCAGAGCAGATAGAAGAAAGAAAAAAATATATGAAATATTAGATGATATTTTCAATACTTTAGAAGATAATAATTATAAGTTTGATTCTGAAGAAGACAGAGAAATTATTATAGAACTTGATAATACAATAAAACAGAGAATAATAGAACTTATAAAATTATCAATGCCGGATAAAAACATAAGAAATAATGAAGAAAAAGGGAAAAATAGACAACAAGATTTAGTAAAAAAATTAAAAGAGCATAAAATAAAAAAATGTGATGGATATAAAGAAGATATAGGTCATTACATAACAGATAATAATATTTTAACAGAAGAAGCAAAAGAAGAGTTACAAAAACATCTTATTCATTGTGATGAATGTCTTAAATATTTAAACGATTTGCAATCTGGTAACAAATACATAAACGGAGAACTTGAGAAAGGAAAAATTTTTGTTGTTAAACCTATAAAAACATTAACACTTAATGAAGAATTGATAAATTATTGTGAACAAGAATTTCTCAACGAACCCAACAGTTATACTCAAGAAAATTTAATATTAGCTTATATTAAAACCGGGAAGATAGAAAAAGCAAAAGAATTTTACAATAAATCTATAGAAGAAATATATAAAATTATTAATAATAAAGAGGTAAAAAATGGGTAGTGTATCTTATGAAATTGTTGTTCGTTGTATATGTGGTAAAGTAGAAGTTTATAAGTTAAATTGCTATAAAAATTCATTGATTATAGTTGGTAAAAATGAAAAAACATCATCTTATCAACAGATAGGTTTATGTAGTGATGATGGTATTGACGGTGAATCTTTTTTATCAAGAACAACATTGTATTTTGCTTACGATTATGATAAAAAAGATTGGATAGTAGGCAATGGCTTCCCTGACAGAAAATATTGGAAATATATTCCGCAAATAGAAGAAATTTCAGAAGAAACAAAAAATAGAAAAATGCCAAAAAAATTTATTTCTTATACTAATAACAATTTTAGGGAACAAATTATTAATACTATGTTGGAAAATAAAAAATACGAATGTGAACAACTATATAAAGATAAATTTTATGGACTTGATAAAAATACTACACAGAAATTAAGTGACATTAGCGGAATAGGAATTTTTCATATTAACAATAAAAGTGATGAATTTAAATTGTATTATAAAAAGCAAGAAATATTAGGTTTAAAACATCCTGTTTTACCAGATTTACCGTTTGGTTGGTATATAGAAATAAAAAATAATGTTACATACACGAAAGCAATGTTAAGCAGAATTGGAACAAAATTATAATTGTAAAAAGGTAAAAAATGTCTTTAAAATTTGATGAAAACAGAGAAAAGAAATTTAATCAAGAAAATAGAGCTCTTATATTAGAACCGGTATTTCAAAAAGGAATATCAATACATGATATTTACGAAGTGTATGATGAAAACAAAACAGGTGGTATGGGTTTTATTGGCTTATGCAGAAATAAGATAGATAAAAATTTTTATGTATTAAAAACATATCAATGTGATAATAACAGTAATAGTTTCAAAGAAGAAATTAAATTTACATTAAAACTCGAAAAGCATCCACATATAGTATATAGCCAAACGGCATTAAAAGAAAAAGATAGAGTATATTTAGTAATGGAATTAGTAGGAAAACAACCAAAAAATAAAAAAGCAGAATGGAAAGCAGCAACACTAACCCAGGAATTACAAAAGGGAATAAAGATAAAAGAAAGTTATAAATGGGCAATAGAATTTTGTAGGGGAATGCAATATTTAAATAGTATAGGAATGAAAGCTCATCAAGATATAAAACCGGATAATATATTAATAACAGCAAAAAGACATATAAAAATATCTGATTTTGGATTTGTGACATTAAAAGAAGAGGAAGGTAAAACAAAAGGTTGGAGTGATTATTATTATTCG
>NZ_CACWEU010000139.1:0-11595 GCF_902760015.1 Candidatus Ruminimicrobium bovinum | reverse complement strand
TTTTATTATATCCAATAAATCAGCCAATTTTTCTATACATTTACAATTATATTTTTTATCTTTTGTAATCAAGATTCCGTCAGCGCCATATTTTTTTGCCATTTCAATATCACTTTCAAAGCTATCTCCTATAACACAAATTTCATTTGGCAAAATATTTAAATTTAAAACAGCCATTTTCAACATTTCAATACTCGGTTTACCTATTACTATATCAACATTTTTATTTAATAAATTTTCAACTGCAGAAACAATTGGACCGGCTCCCGGCACGATATATCCTTTCTCTTTCGGATAACATCTTTCTCTGTTTGCAATAATCAACTTATACTTTTCCAAATTTATGTTTAAAAGTTCATTTAAATCATCTAATTTAAAATTAGAATTATATCCAACAACTATAGCTTGAGGTTTTTTTGATTTTGTATTGATATTTTGCAGTTCTATTTCTTCTTTTAAATATTCTGTCCCTATGCAGTAAACGTCCGTAAAATTATTATATTTTAAATATTTAGCAATGGCATAAGAAGATGTAATTACTTCATCAATTTTAACATCTATTCCCATAGAAACAAGTTTAGCATGAATTTGTTCACGTGTTTTAGCCGAATTGTTTGTCATAAAAAAAACAGTATCAAACTTATTTCTCAATTTTGTAATAACATCATTAGCTCTCGGTGCCAATTCATTACCGAAATAAATTGTTCCATCAAGATCAAAAATTATACACTTATATTTAAACAAAACCGCCTGCCTTTCTTATCGAATCTTTATATCTTGACTCTAAAACTTCAATTCTTTTATTATCTTCATGAGAAATAGCACTATAAAAATTCTGTTTGTTTTTTATCCACAATAATTCAAATCCGACTGCTTTTAAAATTCCTTTATCGGCATTGTTATCATTTAATGCCTTTTGTGCATCAAACAAAACTTTTCTTGTTTCAAATCTATTTAATGCTCCTTTTGGAAGTTTTTTAAAAAAAGGTAGTGACATTGCTGAAACACCACCTCCTATAACAAGCTCTTTGTTATATTGCAATGTTTTTTGCGCTATAGCATTAGCATATTCAAAAATTTTATCATGATTAATATCGTCTTTATTCATACCTAAAGAACCAGTCATATCCGTTCTGCCAAAAACAAAACCTGTTAAATCTTTGGCAAAATCAGAATTTAATATTTCGTCCAAATAATTAAAACCATATTTTGTTTCTATGTTGATTAAAAACTTCATTTCTTTTCTTTCTTCCTCAGGAAAAGCCAATTTTACAGCTTGAAGATATTTTTTTGCGGCATAAGGCGATTCTATCATAGGAGCAACTATTGTATTTACTCCAATTGTCCTTGCATCATACATATCTTTTATGGCTTCACAACCACCTATTTTTATTGTTAATTCTAAACCGGCTTTTGTTACAACTTCCTTTAATCTTAAAGCTTCTTCCATTCTTGTTCCTTCAGCTTCAAACTCAGCTTTAACACCGATAACATTATGGTTTTCCTTTAAATCTATTAAAGTTTCTAGCATTTTTTTTTCTAAATTATTCATTTTTCATACCCTTTTGTTTTATTTGTGACGAATAATAATTATATAAATTTTTTAAACCCTGTTTAACATCGGTAAATTTTATATTTGGAATTTCGGATAATAAAATAGAGTTGTCACCTGTGTATTCATTGTTCATAACTTTGTTTTTTATAATTATATCAACTTTATTATTCTCAAAACCGTTAACTATTTTTGCTATTTCCAAAATGCTGATACTTTTTGTAGGAGTTATATTTATTATATTGTTTTTAGGTTTATATTCTATAAAATGATGAACAATTTTTTCCATATCTTCAACCCAAAGATAATCAAAAATTACATTTTGATTTATTTCTATTGTTTTATTTTCAATAACTCTTTTAATTGTATAAGTCGGAAACCTGCTTTCTTTTTCCCCATATCCGTAACATGCAAAAATATTTAACATCAAGACATCTTTTCTGTTTTTAATTTTTTCGGCAATCAACATTTTTGATTTACCGTATAAATCTTCCGGAACAAAATTTCCTATTTCATCTTCTTTAACTTTATGTAAATTTCTCGATTTATCGTACATAGCACCGGAGCCGAATAAAATTACTCGTGTATCATCGCATTTATATTTTAAAATATTATCGACCATTGCAACATTATCTTCAACGGTTGTATCTTTATCGGCAATACCTCTTGCTCCGCCTGTTGATGCACAATGAATTATAAAATCAATTTTATTTTCTTCAAAATATTTTTCTACTTGTTTTAAATTTGTTAAATCAATTTCAAAACTCCGTGGAGTTAAAAGGTTATATTTATCTTTTAAATACTCTTTTAAATTTTTACCTATAAAACCACCGGAACCTGTAATTAATACATTTTTTTTAATCATTACTTTATTTTTTCTTTTATAAAATCATGAACTAACTTTGAAATTTTGTCCATTTCTTTTTTGCCGAGTGCGGGAAAAACACCAACCCAAAAAGTATTATTCATTATATAATCCGCATTAGGTAACAACTTGTATTCGTTTTCGGTTAATTTATTTGATAGTAATAATGTCGAATTACCTATTCTTAAAGGAATTTCGTTTTCCGTCATCATCGGTTGCCTTAAAATGTTTCCGGCAAAAAGTTGCCTTGTTCCCACACCGTTTTGTTCCAAATATTCCACAAGTTGCTGTTTTGTAAATTTATCATTTTGTTTTACTGACAACAGTAAACCGAACCATGACGGTTTTGAATCATTATCAACTTTCGGGAAAATGAAATATTTTTCCAAATCTTTTAATTTATTGATTAAATAATTTGCATTTTCCGTTCTTTTCTCTAAAAATTTTGGAAGTTTTTTTAATTGACTCAAACCTATCGCTGCCTGCCAATCGGTAATTTTTAAATTATAACCGATATGCGAATAAGTATATTTATGGTCATATCCTAACGGTAAATTTCCAAACTGCATTGCAAACCTGTTCTTACAAGTATTATCGTGTCCCGGCTTACACCAACAATCTCTGCCCCAATCCCTAAAAGATAATATTATTCTATGTAATTGAGTATCATTTGTTACAACTGCTCCGCCTTCACCCATAGTTATATGATGTGCAGGGTAAAAGCTGAAAGTTCCTATATGTCCGACAGTTCCTACATTTTGATTTTTATAAGTTGCACCGAGAGCATCACAACTATCCTCTATAAGCCATAAACTATATTTTTTACATATTTCCAAAATTTTATCCAAATTATAAGGGTTGCCTAATGTATGAGCAACAAATATTGCTTTTGTTTTTTCTGTTAAAGATTGTTCTAATTTTGTTTCATCTATATTGCATGTTTCCAAATTACAGTCCACAAAAACAGGAATTAAGCCAAGTTGAATTATAGGGTTTACGGTTGTTGGAAAACCTGATGCAACGGTTATAACTTCATCACCTTTTTTTAACTGTTTTTCCCCTAACTTATAAGATGTTAATGCAGATAAAGCAAGAAGATTTGCACTTGAACCGGAATTTGTTGTAGCGGCATATTTTACATGCAAAAATTCCGATAAATTTTTTTCAAATTCGTCATTAAACCTTCCTGTAGTAAGCCACATATCAAGAGAGACATCTATTAAATTACATAAATCATCATTATCCAAAACCTTTCCAGAAACGGGTATATATTTTTTTAGATTTCTTTTCGGCTTATTGAATTTAAAATACATTTTTGCAGCACTTTTTACCGCATTTCTTAAAACATCGGACATATATACTCCTTTCAAAAATTTGTAAAACAAATTTTAGAAGATTAGAAGATTGAATAATCAGTAAATTCTTTTATTTGTTCAATACAAATTTTTCTCACATCTTGTTTTTGTTGATATGCTTTTGTCCATTCGCAAATTTTATTTAATGCAATTTGAACATTCCACTTCGGTTTCCAATTCAATTGTTTTTTTGCTTTTGTTATATCAAGTTTTAAATAATGAGCTTCATGAGGTTGTTGTGTTTTATCAATGCTGTATTTTATTTTATTATCAAAATTTAAACACATTATTTTAACTATTTCTTCAACCGTTTTAATATCTTTTTTTTCCGGACCGAAATTCCAACTTTGTGCAAATTCTTTTTTACCTTTTAACAAATTAGCACCCAACAACAAATATCCTGATAAAGGTTCCAAAACATGTTGCCATGGTCTTATTGCTTTCGGATTTCTTATTTTCAAACTTTTTTTTGAAAGTATTGCTCTGATAAAATCAGGAATTATTCTGTCATTTGCAAAATCTCCGCCACCTATAACATTTCCTGCTCTTGCAGAAGCTATTAGTGTATTATGTGTTTTTTTATAATCTTTTATATTGAAGAAAGAATCTCTATAAGAAGAGATAATAATTTCACTTGCAGCTTTTGAGGCACTGTAAGGATCATATCCGCCTAAAGAATCACTTTCTTTGAAAGCTCTACCGGTTTCGTTATTTAAATAAACCTTATCCGTTGTTATTGCAACAATGGCTTTAACAAAATTATTGTTTTTTAAAGTTTCTAAAATATTTGCAGTTCCTATGACATTTGTTTGATAAGTATCTAAAGTTTTTTTATAAGATAACCTGACTAACGGTTGTGCCGCCAAATGAAAAATTATTTCAGGTTTATATTTTTTTACAACGGAATTTAATAATTTAAAATCACGAATATCTCCACGAATATCAATACATTTAGGTTTTACAAGTTCAAACAGAGAAGGTTTTGTTGGAATATCAATAGAGTATCCTATAACCTTTGCCCCCAACATTTCAAGCCACAAACACAACCATGTTCCTTTAAACCCCGTATGACCGGTAACGAGAATTTTTTTATTAAAAAAAATTCTCTGATGTATAGAGGTATGGAGATATGGATGTATGGAGTTTTTATTTATCATTTTTATACTCTTTAATTTGTTTATTTCTCAATGAATTTATTCTTTTGTTTAAAATTTTTATTTCATTTAAAGTTTTATCTATATTAGTATTTTTAAAATATCCAAGTTCTAAACAAATATACATTATTGTTTCTACTTCTGATAAAGATGCTGATGATATATTCAAAAAATGCGCAAATTCTCGTGCTGTAGATTTACATTTTCCCTCAGATATATTCAATGTAACAGATACTATTGCTATTTTCAATTGTAATTTTAAATTAAATTCTTCACTTTTAGGTAACAAATCTGCATAATAATAAATTTCTTTTATTAATTTTATCGACTCTTGCCAAATTTCTAATTTTTTATACATTTCTTTCTCTATACTTCAATACCTCTATACATCTATACCTCTTGGAATCAGCGAAGCTGATTCCAAATTGCCCATGGAGCTGTTCCTTTTTGCCACATATCCGTTAATTCATCTTTTTCTCTTAAGGTATCCATAGGTTTCCAAAAACCGAAATGTTTGAAAGCATTTAGTTGATTATTTTTTGCTAAATTTTCAAGAGGAGCTCTTTCAAAAATTATGTCATCGCTATCATCCGGAATATAATTAAAAATTTCCGGCTCACAAACAAAAAAACCACCGTTAATCCAACTTTCTTCTCCTTTGGGTTTTTCCATAAAAGATGTAATCATATTATCATCTTTTATTATCAGAGCTCCAAATCTGCCTGTTTGTTGAACGGCAGTCATTGTAATTAATTTTTTTGATAAGTTATGTGATTTTATTAGTTCTTCCATATTGATATTGGCTACACCGTCACCGTAAGTTAACAAAAACCTTTCATTGCCTATATATTCCTGTGCCTTTTTTATTCTTGAGCCCGTCATTGTATTTTGACCTGTATATAAAATTGTAACTTTCCATGGTTCGGTTTGTGTTTTATGAATTTTAACCGAATTTGTAATCATATCTATCGTCATATCCGAATAACGGTTGTAATAATTTATAAAATAATCCTTGATTATATGTGATTTATATCCCGTGAGTATTATAAACTCATTAAAACCGTAATATGAATAAATTTTCATTATATGCCAAAGTATAGGTTTACCGCCGATTTCAACCATAGGTTTTGGAATGAGTTTTGTTTCTTCGGATAATCTTGTTCCAAGTCCGCCTGCTAAAATTACCACTTTCATATTTTATATTCCTTCAATAAATTTATTAATAAACTTAATTATACTAAATATTCAATAAAATTTATATAAAAATTTTGTGTATATTAAATTAAAATGTTATAATCAAAAATATATATATTATAAACAAAGAGTTAAAATGAGTTTAAAAATAAATTTAAAAACATTAAATCAATTAACAATAATTTATGTTGCAATACCGTTATTAATATTTTTAATAAGCTGGTTAAAACCGTATATTGCCGTAGTATCGTTTATTCTGTTTTTATATGCAATATATGCAGGATATTTTAAAAATAACAAATTTGAATTAAAAAATTTAATTAATAATAAAAATTTTGCTTATACATTACTGTTGATTTCTTTTTTATGGTGCTATTTTGCCGGCATAGGCGGTTTTTGGTATCAAAGTCCGGATCATGATTGCAGAAATGCAATATTTAGAGATTTAATAAATTATAATTGGCCGGTTTATTATAAAAGTGCCGATGCGGCTATGGTTTATTATATCGGTTATTGGTTACCTTCGGCTGTTTTTGCAAAAATATTTTTATTTATTTCTCCCATGTTTGCCTTTTTTATCGGGAATATTTTTTTATTATTTTATAGTATTATCGGTATTTTTCTTTTTATTCTACATATTTTACGAGCAGTTAAAATAAAAAAATGCTCTAAAAGTTATTTGATTATTTTAATGTTAATACTATTTTCCGGTATGGATATAATAGGAATTTTATATCCGCATTTTTCATCATATATGTGGCACATAGAATGGTGGTCATTACAAGCACAATTCAGCTCATTTACAACGGTTTTATTTTGGGTATTTAACCAAGGGCTTCCCTCATGGCTTTTAACATTGATGTTTTATAACAATAAAAATAAAGTTGAAAATTTTGGAGTAATTGCACTGCTTTGTTTTTTTTGTTCACCTTTACCTTTTATGGGATTGGCCGTATTTCTAACAGGTTATTGTTTAAAATTACTATTTGATGCATATAAAACAAAAAAAATCGGTAAACTTGTAAGTAATATTTTTTCAATACAAAATATAATATCCGTATTTTTGATAACACCGATTATATGTTTATATTTCATATCAAATCATTCAACATCCGCAAACGGTGTTATAAGTTCAATTACAAAAGATTACGGTTTTTTTTACGTTTCGGTAATAACTTACTTTTTTGTTTTGGAAGCAGGGCTTTATTTGATATTAATTTCAAGACAATATAAATACGAATTATTATATTACATTGTTTTTATATCGTTAATATGTTGTCCGTTTATAAAAGTCGGTTATGCGGCAGATTTTTGTATGCGAGCTTCAATACCTGCTTTACTGATATTGTTTATCATGATAATTAAATTTTTATTTAATAATTATAATTTTAGAAAATATAAAATAAGATATATATTATTGTGCACTTGCCTTATTATAGGAAGTGTTACACCGATAATAGAATTTACACGAGGTTTTTATGATGTAATAACTAACCGTTCTATTTTTAGAGCGGCAGATTCAACAAAAACGTTCGAGGATAAAATAGTTTATAATGAAAAAGATAACACATTAAGTAATTCAAATTTTTTAACAATAAAACCCGAGACTAAACCGTTTTTTAAATATTTGGCAAAAAACAAGAAAAGAAGTTAATACTCAAAAATTTTATGGAGTAATTAATGAAAAAATTAATATCCGTAGTTTCAAGTGCCTACAATGAACAAGATAACGTGGAAGAACTTTGTAAACAAGTAAAAGAAACTTGTGAAAAGCTTCAGGACAAATATGATTATGAACAAATAATTTTAGATAACGGTTCAACGGATAATACGGCACAAAAATTAAAAGATTTAGCCGCTAAAAATAAAAATATCAAAGTTATAATTAACACAAGAAATTTCGGACATATTCGTTCCCCTTATTACGGCATGTTACAAGCAAAAGGTGATATAGTTATTGCAATAGCTTCGGATTTACAGGAACCGGTTTCTTTAATTCCTGAATTTATAGAAAAATGGGAGCAGGGTTTTAAAGTTGTATTAGGACAAAAAACTGCCAGCAAAGAAAGTAAACTAATGTATTTAATAAGAACCTGTTATTATAAATTTTTAAATTTATTTAACGATTCCGGAACCAAATTATTGGAACACTGCACGGGTTTTGGATTATATGATAAAGCTGTTATTGATAAATTAAAAAATCTAAACGAACCTTATCCGTATTTAAGAGGACTTGTTTGTGAATTGGGTTACAGTTTAACATGTATTCAATTTTGTCAAAATAAAAGAGAGCACGGTATTACAAAAAATAATTTTTATACTCTTTATGATATGGCAATGCTTGGCTTTACAAATTATTCTAAAGTTCCGTTAAGAATTGCCACTATGTGCGGTTTTGTTTTGTCCGTATTAAGTTTTTGTTTGGCTATATTTTATTTAATTTTTAAATTATTATTTTGGTATCACTTGCCTGCCGGAATAGCACCCATTTTAATATCAGTATTTTTCTTTTTCTCAATACAATTATTTTTTATCGGAGTTTTAGGAGAATATCTCAATACGATACTGACTCAAGTTCAAAACCGTCCGTTAGTTATTGAAAAAGAGAGAATTAACTTTTAATATTTTTATAATTATTTTATTACAATATTTATCATGGACAAAGAAAAAGAAGCCGTTATTACATTAAACTTAAATATTGAATTAACGCCTAAAAGAATAATTTCTTTAATAAATTATTTCGGAAGCGCCGTTAATGTACTTAATGCAAGTATATCCGACTTGATGTCGGTTGACGAACTTCCGGAAAGAATTGCCGTTTCAACAAAAAAAATTGCACAATCAAACAGATTGGAAAAAGAATTAAAACTTGCAAAAGATAACGGAATTGATATAGTAACATATAAAGATGATGCTTATCCGGAACAGTTGTCCGACATCATTGATTTTCCGCCTGTTCTATATATGAAGGGCAAATTTCATAAAAGCGATAAAATATCCGTTTCCATAGTAGGTGCAAGACGTGCAACAAATTACGGAATTTCGGTAACAAGTAATTTTTGTAAATATTTTGCCGAAAACGATATTTGTGTAGTTTCCGGACTTGCAAGCGGAATAGATTCGCAGGCACATAAAGCAACTTTGGAAAATAAAGGAAGGACGATAGCCGTGTTAGGTAACGGATTATTGGAATGTTATCCGCCGGAGAATAAAAAACTCCAGGAAAAAGTAGCAACGGAAGGTGTTCTGATAAGCGAATATTCTCTTTTTCAAAGACCGGATAAAATACTTTTCCCGAGAAGGAACAGAATTATAGCAGGTTTATCGATGGCAACAATAGTTATCGAAGCCGCTCAAAAAAGCGGCTCGTTAATTACCGCAGAACTTGCCTGTGAATACGGAAGAGATGTTTTTGCAGTCCCCGGACCTATATTTTCAAAATATTCTCAAGGTCCAAACAGTTTAATAAAAAACGGAAGTTTAATTGCATTAAAACCCGATGATGTTGTTGAGGCAATATCAAATTTGGCATTATGGGTAACACAACGAAATAAAAAGAAAAAAAATTTGACAATTAAAACATTAAATGATATTACTGATAGCCGAAATGCCGAAATTTTAAAAATAATAAATGAAACGCAAAACGGCATATCAATAGACGAACTCAGTTTAATTACAAAAAGAGAAATAGCCGACCTTGCAATGACTTTGATGGACTTTGAATTAAACGGTTTGGTAAAAGTTATGCCCGGACAAGTTTATATAAGAAACAAATAAGGACGGTTATGGGGTTATGGGGTTATGGGGTTATGAGTTTAAAAATAATTTGGATTCCGGGGCAAGCTCGGAATGACAAAAGAACCTATAACCTTATAAACAGATAAACTTATAAACTAAAACTGTTTCGCAATTTTTCAAATGAGGTAAAATATGAAATATTTAGTAATTGTTGAGTCACCAGCAAAATCAAAAACAATTTCAAAAATGTTAGGAAACAACTATATTGTTAAAAGTTCTTTCGGGCATATAAGAGATTTACCCGAAAGTAAAATAGGTGTCGATATTGAAAAAGATTTTAAACCTACTTATGTTGCAATGCCGAAGTCAAAAAAAACTATTGCAGATTTAAAAAAATCGGTAGGACAAGTTGACCATGTTTACCTTGCAACCGATTTCGACCGTGAAGGTGAAGCAATTGCATGGCATTTAAAAGAAACCTTAAAATTATCCGATAAAAACACCGACAGAATAACGTTTCATGAAATTACCGAATCCGCCATAAAAGATGCCGTTAAAAATCCGAGAAAAATAGACATGGCACTTGTCGACAGCCAACAGGCAAGAAGAATTCTCGACAGACTTGTAGGTTACAAACTTTCCCCTTTATTATGGAAAAAAGTAAGAAGAGGTTTGTCTGCTGGAAGAGTTCAGTCGGTAGCGGTTATGATGATATGTGACAGAGAAGAAGAAATTGCAAAATTTGTTCCCGTTGAATATTGGTCAATACAGGCAGAATTACAAAAAGATAAAAAAGATATTTCATTTAAAGCAAATTTAATTTCAAAAGACGGTAAAAAATTTGACAAACTGTCAATAAAAAATAAACAACAGGCAGACGATATATTAACAGAACTTAAAGCGGCAAAATATACTGTTTCTTCAATAGAAAAAAAAGAAAGAAAAAGAAGTCCATACCCGCCTTATACAACATCTACAATGCAACAGGATGTATCAAGAAGGTTGGGATTCAGCCCTTCAAAAACAATGCTTGTTGCACAAAAACTTTATGAAGGAATAAATATCGGAACACAAGGTGTTGTCGGTCTTATAACATATATGAGAACCGATTCGTTAAATGTTGCAAAAGTTGCACAAAACGAAGCATTGAATTTTATAGGCAGCCAATACGGAAAACAGTTTTTACCGACTAACCCGAGATTTTATAAAACAAAATCAAAAGGTGCACAGGAAGCACATGAAGCAATAAGGCCGACTTCGGTAAAAAGAACACCTGAAATGATGAAGCAGTATTTAACACAAGACGAATATAAACTTTATAATGCAATTTGGCAAAGATTTGTCGCAAGTCAAATGAACGATGCGGTTTATGATACGGTATCGGTAGATATAGCGGCAAACAATTATATATTCAGATCAACCGGAAGCACGTTAAAATTCGAAGGATTTATGAAAGTATATTATATTAATGATGATAATGAGAAAGAAAATAAATTACCTACACTTTCGGTAAAAGATAATTTGAACTTAATTAAAATAGTTCCCGAACAGCATTGGACTGAACCGCCTGCAAGGTATAACGAAGCAAGTTTAATTAAAACACTTGAAGAATACGGCATAGGAAGACCTTCAACTTATGCCCCGACCATAAAAACAATTTTGGACAGAATGTATGTGCGCCTTGAAAACAAAAAATTCTATCCTACGGATTTGGGTATTGTGGTAAATAAATTTTTA
>NZ_CACWEU010000138.1:0-6674 GCF_902760015.1 Candidatus Ruminimicrobium bovinum | reverse complement strand
TCGGTATAATTGGTTTTAAAATTTATTGGAAAAGAATTTAATTGTATTTGTCAAACAGATAGTTTTGTATTTGTATATAGATAAAAATGAAATATTTTTTTGAAGTTATCAAAAAAGAATTTAAACTGATTTTTACGAACAAATATTATTTGTTTTTGGTTTGTTTATGGCCTTTTTTGGATTTTGTTTTTTTAGGCGGTATTTATTTTTACGGCAATGTTAAACAAATGCCGATTGCCGTAATAGATAAAGATAATTCAAAAATATCAAGGACAATAACAAGGTATTTTAATACAAGTTATGCTTTTAATGTAAAATATAAACTTGATAATGTTGCCGATTTGGAACCTCTTTTTGTCCAAAATAAAATTTTTATGGGTATATATATTCCTAAAGATACTCAGAAAAATATCAAAAAATTCAGCCCGGCTCAAATAGAATGTTATCTTGACGGTTCAAATTTTTTAACATCAAATTTAGGTGAAATAGAAGGGCTGAATATAATAGGAACAATAAATGCCGGTCTTAAAAATACAATGATAAAAAAAAGAGGGATTCAATCAAAACTTGCAAACGGTATGATGTTGCCGATAAAAAATGATTCTTCAAAAATATTTAATCCTACATATAATTACGGATATTATTTAACACCGGGGTTATGGATTGCAATTATAGGACAAATTCTTTTGATTTTCGGAGCATTGACGATAGGCAGAGATGTTGAACAAAAAGATTTTACAGCAGATAATATATTTTTGTTTATTTGCGGAAAATTGTTTGTTTACTGTTTAATTTCGTTGATATATTTTGAAATAATGTTCAGAATATTTTTCCCGTTATTTCAAATACCGTTTTACGGTGAAATAATTACGGCGGAAATTTTAAGTGTTTTTTTTATTTTACCGACAATACTGCTCGGTATGCTTATGTCTGCCGTAACGGGTAATAAAATTGATGCGCTTAAAGGTTGCTTGTTGATAGGGGCACCTTCTTTTTTAATGTCGGGTTATACATGGCCGCTTTCTCAAATGCCTGATTTGATAAAAATAATTGCCGGTTTTATACCGCTAACAAATTTTTTGGAAGCTTTTAGAAAAATTTATCAACAGAATATGCATCTTGAATATATTGTTCCGTTTGTAAAAATACTTATAATATTAATAATTTTATATTTTATTATAACATATATAAGTTTATTAATTCGTTTTAAATTAAAAATAAAAAAATGATAACCGGTTTTAAACAAATATTAATAAGAGAAATTAAAAGATTTTTTAAATCAAAAGATTTGATAATTATATGTTTATTGGCACCTATTCTTTATTCGGTAGGTTTGACATATATTTATCATCATCAAAATCCTACTGATTTAAAACTTACAATAATAGACAAAGATAATTCTTACTTATCAAGAAATTTGGTAAGAATGTTGGATGCCACCCCAGAACTTAATGTAGTTAAATTTGTTCCATCGGCTTATGAAGCATATAAATCTTTGTTTTCGAATGAAGCTGAAATTTTTTATTATATTCCCGAAGATTTTTCGGAAAATTTAAAAAAATCAAAAAGTACATTTGCTTTTATAGGAGCAAATGCAAGTAATTTTATGGTGTCAAGTATGGCAATGAAAACTATTGCCGTCGTTTCACAAACTCTTTCCGCAAAAATATTTGTAAAGTTTTTGATGTCACATAATATTTCAAAAAATACTGCCGTAAAAATGGCACAACCTTTAGGATGCAATTTTAAGTGGATATTTAATCCTGCAAAAACT
The DNA here is from genome assembly GCF_902760015.1 of Candidatus Ruminimicrobium bovinum. Classification (NCBI taxonomy): domain Bacteria; kingdom Pseudomonadati; phylum Elusimicrobiota; class Endomicrobiia; order Endomicrobiales; family Endomicrobiaceae; genus Candidatus Ruminimicrobium; species Candidatus Ruminimicrobium bovinum. The sequence continues at coordinate 4,900 of NZ_CACWEU010000138.1, read as the reverse complement.
TATTCAAATTTTTTTGTTCCGTTTATTTTGCTCGCTGTATTTCAACAAATTTTAATAGTTGCCGTTTGTCATACAATGAGTTTGGAAACAAAAGAAAATTCTTGGAAAGATTTATTTAAAATTTCAAACAATAAAATTTTACCCGTTTTACTTGCAAAAGCCGTTCCGTATATATTTACTTCAATATTTATGATATTTTTATTTTTGTTATTTGTTTTGCCGTTTAATTCGGTTTTTCAAACATCAAAAATTAATTTTACCGTTATTACTTTTTTATATTCGTTTGTTATTGTTTTTTTTGCAATGGCAATATCTCATTTGTTTAAAACACCGGTAATATCGTTATGTGCATTAACTTTCTATTCTATGCCTGTTCTTCTTATATCGGGTTTTGCATGGCCGCTTTATATGTTGCCTCTTTATTTAAAAATATCCGCATTTTTATTTCCGTCGACATATTTTATAAATTTGTTCAGATATTATTCTTTGGATAATATTCCGTTAAATTACAGCTTTATTCAAATGGGGCAGTTGTTTGTTTTTTTTCTTGTATGTCTTCTTATAAATTTATTTTTTATGAAACAAAAACTTAAAAAATAATAAAATAATCCGGCACATTCAATTTACTCTTCACCTATTGGACTTTTTTTTGTATAATTAAAAGATAAATAAAATTTAAGGATACATATATGAAAAAAAGTACTTCCAAGCAACAATTAAAAGCCGCACAAAAACCTGCCGAGCAGGCAAGAAAATTACATCCTTTTTATAAGGGGAAAATAGAAGTCGTTCCAAAATGCAGAATAAGAGATTTCAATGATTTTGCAATATGGTATAGCCCGGGAGTTGCCGCAGTATGCACCGACATAAATAAAAATTTGGAACTTGCTTACGAATATACGAACAAATGGAATTCTGTTGCCGTTGTAAGTGACGGAACAAGAGTATTGGGGCTTGGTGATATAGGACCGGAAGCGGCAATGCCTGTTATGGAGGGAAAAGCTTTATTATATAAATATTTAGGCGGAGTTGATGCTTACCCTATTTGCCTCGGTACAAAAGACCAACGGGAAATAATAAATACAGTTAAAATTTTACAACCTTCATTCGGCGGTGTTAATTTGGAAGATATTTCTCAACCGAAATGTTTTCCTATTCTTTATACATTAAGAAAAGAATGTCATATTCCCGTTTGGCACGATGACCAGCAGGGAACGGCACTTGTTACACTTGCAGGGCTTATAAATGCCTTGAAAGTTGTCAATAAAAAAATATCAAAAGTAAAAATTGCAATGCTCGGTGCAGGTTCCGCAAATATTTGTATTGCACGGCTTATAATGTTTTACGGTGCAAACCCTGCAAATATTATAATGGTAGATTCAAAAGGAACTTTAAACAAAAAAAGAAAGGAATTAAAAAATACTCATCCGGAAAAATGGGCAATGTGTTGTGATACAAACGGTTCAAACCTTGAGGGCACGATAGAACAAGCAATGGAAAATGCAGATGTATTAATTTGTTTATCTACACCGGGACCTGATGTAATAAAAAAAGAATGGATTAAAAAGATGGCAAAAAATCCTATAGTTTTTACATGTGCAAATCCTACACCAGAAATATGGCCATGGGAAGCAAAAGAAGCAGGTGCGGCGGTTGTTGCAACAGGCAGAAGCGATTTTGAAAACCAGGTTAATAATTCTTTAGGTTTTCCCGGAGTTTTTAGAGGAACACTCGATGCAAGGGCAACAACAATAACCGACAATATGTGTATTACGGCAGCAGTTGAACTTGCTTCGTGTATTGCAGATAACAAAATAAAACCGACACAAATATTGCCGACTATGGACGATTGGAAAGTTTATCCTAAAGTTGCGGCAGCCGTTGCCGTAAAAGCAATAAAAGAAAAAGTTGCTCAGAAAAAAGCAACTTATGACCAATTTTATAATCAGGCAATGGCTATGATAAAAAGAAGCAGGGCTTTAACTGCCGATATGATGAAAAACAGATTTATCAAAAAGGCATAGCCTTTTTGATGAGGTATAGAGGTATAATGACAAAGAAGCAATAAATGTGTCATTTCCATGATGTTGAGCGTAATTTATAATTGGAAAGCAATGTTCTTTTAAAAATTCTCTTTTTCGCACTCAGTGTCGCCATTCGTTTGAAATTTTTAAAGCCGTGCGACAACTTGAAAAATCCTAACAACCTAATGTAACGGATTTTTCTTCAAACAGTGTCGCACTAAAAAACTTTATAAGATTTATAGTTTTTTACTCTAAAAATTTCAGCACTCATAAGCGGCTCCAAGTCGTTCTTCAAAAGAAATTTTTAAAAGATTTGTCATTGCAAGCATGCAATACATCCATTCTTCAATACCTCAAAAACTCGGAGAGTTTTTTGTGAGAACAATAGAAAGTGAAATTATTATCAATAAAATTTCGGATTTATGCGGGGAAGTTAATTTTAATTTACCGCAGGATGTTGTTGATGCCGTTAAAACTTATATAAAAAACGATAATTCAATAGCGGATAATATTTTAAACGAAATTTTAGAAAATGCAAAAATTGCAAAACAAGATAAAATTCCGTTATGTCAGGATACGGGAACAGCAAACTTTTTTGTGAAAATAGGAAAAGATGTAAAAATAGTCGGTGATTATGATATAAGTACGGCAATAAATAAAGGTGTTTCTAACGGATATACAAAACACTATTTAAGGAAGTCGATTGTTTGTGATCCGTTAGCCAGAGTTAACACAAAAGATAATACTCCCGCAAATATTTATTGTGATTATGTTGACGGTGATAAAATTGAAATTACAATGCTTGCAAAAGGCGGAGGAAGTGAAAATGCAAGTTTTTTAAAAATGCTTACTCCGCTTGACGGTTGGAACGGTGTAAAAAATTTTGTCATTGAATCGGTAAAATTAAAAGGAGCAAATGCTTGCCCTCCGATAATAGCAGGTTTGGGAATAGGCGGGGATTTTGCTTCGGTTGGGCTGCTTGCAAAAAAAGCTTTGTTAAGAAGTATCGGAAGTAACAATAAATCAAAGTTTTATGACGATAAAGAAAAAGAATTGTTTGATGAAATAAATAAGTTAAATATAGGCCCTATGGGTTTAGGCGGAGTTCCTACTGCATTGGCAGTTTTTATTGAGACAAAACCGTGTCATATAGCATCAATGCCTGTTGCAATAAATATTCAATGTCATTCATGCAGAAGAAAAACTATAATAATATGAAAATAACAATTGAACAACTGTTACAAAATACAGATAATTACAAGGCAGGAACTAAAATAGAACTGTCCGGGACGATTTATACGGCAAGAGATCAAGCACATAAAAGACTTGTCGAACTTATACAACAGAAAAAACAGTTACCGATAAATTTAGTAAATACTTGTATATATTATTGCGGACCTTGTCCCAACAGTCCGACACAGATTATAGGTTCCTGCGGACCGACGACATCTTCAAGAATGGATGTTTATACTCCTGAAATGTTAAATAACGGTGTAAAAATTTTAATAGGCAAGGGAAAAAGAAGTCCGGAAGTTATAAAATCAATAAAAGAAAATAAAGCTGTATATTTACTTGCTACCGGAGGTATCGGTGCATTGATAGCAAAAAAAGTTAAAAGTTTTAAATTAGTTGCTTTTGAAGATTTAGGACCCGAAGCAATTTATAAAATTGAAGTTGAAAATTTCCCGTTGATTGTAGGAATAGACAGCAACGGCAGAAAATTGCTATAGGCAATTTTTTGCTGAGAGCTGAGAGTTGAGGGCTTAGAGTTTAGTTTGTAGCTTGTAGTTTGTAAATTTTTATGTCATTTCGAGCGAATGCGAGAAATCTGTTGTTGCAGTTTGCTGTGTATCGTTAAACTTTTCAGCTGCTCAGCTGAGTGGACAAAGTCCACGACTCAGCTTATTAACTAAATTTACAAAGTAAATTTTAAGGAGAAAGAATGTTTTTAGCAATAGATATAGGAAATACGAATATTACATTCGGATTATTTAAATTTAACGGTAAAAATTTGAGTGATAAACCGTTACAAATTTGGGCGGTTGCAACATCAAAAAAGAAAACTGCCGACGAATATGCAATAAAAATTTTGGATATATTATATTATTCCAATATTGATTTAAAAAAGCAAAAAATAAAAAATATAGCAATTGCAAGTGTGGTTCCGTCTTTGGATACTGTATTTGCAAATTTGACGAAAAAATATTTTAACATAGAAGCTTTTTTTGTAAATAGTAAAAACTCGGGAGGATTAAAATATAAATATGCAAATCCCGACGAGATAGGTGCCGACAGAATTGCGGACGCCGTTGCCGTTTATAAAAAATATAAAACGGCATCAATTGTTATTGACTTCGGAACGGCTACAACTTTTGATTGTATAGATAAAAAAGGTTGGTATTTGGGCGGTGTAATAACGGCAGGGCCGTTAATTTCTGCAGAAGCATTATCTAACAGGACGGCAAAATTGCCGTTGGTAAACATAAGTATGCCGCCGAACCCTATAGGAACTACAACGGTTGAAGGTATGCAATCCGGTTTGTATTACGGTTATATAGGGCTTGTTAAAGAAATTTTATCAAGGTTAAAAAAACAAATGAAAGATAAAAATATAAAAATTATTGCAACAGGCGGGCTTTCTTGTTTAATAGCAAGGGAAATTAAAGAAATAGAGACAATTATACCGGAACTTACAATTAACGGTATTAAATTTATTTGGGAAAAAGAAAGAAAAAAATGAAAAAATTATTGGCAGTATGTGCGGTTGTTTGTTTGACGGTAAATTTTGTTTTTGCGGGCTCATTTGATAAGTTCAATGATATGTTAGATAGTGTTGATGATGCTACGGCTCAAAGATATTTGGATAATTTGGCAAG
>NZ_CACWEU010000137.1:0-8970 GCF_902760015.1 Candidatus Ruminimicrobium bovinum | reverse complement strand
ATATTACTTGAGCGACAGACAAACCTAAAATAAAAATACCTCTATCGTCTCCTCTTAAAAATTCAACAAAAAATCTCAATAACGAATAAAAAAACAAATATAAAACAAAAATTTGTCCGTTCTTATGTTTTGATTTATTAAATCTATGGAGTAAAATAAAAATTATTAAATTACCGAATGCTTCAAATAATTGTGTAGGATACCTGTTATCTATTGAAAGAAAAAAATCACATTCTTTTCCGTAACAACATCCGGAAAAGAAACAACCTAACCTGCCGAAAACATGCCCGAGAGCAATAGCCGGAGCAAAAGTATCAAGTACTTTTTTTATGTTAATGTGTTTTTTATATAAATACCAAATACCAAAAATTAACGAACTTATAAAACCGCCGTAATATACAAGCCCGCCTTTCCAAATTTGAATAATTTCAACCGGATGTTTTATAAAATAATTCATTTCGGTAAGAACATAAAACAGTCGTGCTCCTAAAATACCGAAAACAATTAAATAAAAAAACAAATCGTATATTTGATTTTTTGAAATATTTGCTATTTTAGAATTTAAAACGACATACTGCATTGCAACAAAAAAACCTGTCGCAATACAAATACCGTAAGTATAAACGGTAAAACCGCAAATAGTAAACAGTTCGGGATACATTTTTATATTATACTAAATTTACACGTATATTTAATGGAAACTACAATGTTAAACATTGAATTTGAATTCAATAATATCACCGTCTTTTACAATATAATCTTTACCTTCGCTTCTTAAAAGGCCGGCTTCTTTTACCGCTTTTTGACTGCCGAGTTTAAATATATCATCATAAGCCATTACTTCAGCCCTTATAAAACCTCTTTCAAAATCTGTATGTATTACACCTGCCGCCTGCGGTGCTAAAAAACCTTTTTTAATAGTCCATGCTCTGCATTCATCTTCACCTGCGGTCAAATATGTTATAAGTCCCAATAAAGCATAACTTGCTTTAACCAATCTGTTTAAACCCGGTTCGGATAAACCTAAATCCTTCAAAAAAGTTTCCTGATCCTGTTGTGACAGCTCCGAAAGTTCGGCTTCTATTTTTGCACATATAGGAATTGCCTGTGCACCTTCGGCTGCGGCTCTTTCCTGCACCATTTTTGTAAATTTATTTTCCATAGATGGCAAATCGTCCTCTGCAACATTACATGCATAGATAACCGGTTTTGCCGTTATTAGAAAGAAATTTTTTAATATTAGTTTTTCTTCATCGGTAACTGTTAATGTTCTTACGGGAAGCCCTTTATCCAAATGTTCCTTTACTTTATCTGCCAATTCTTTTTCCGCTAAAATTTTAGGATTTCTTGATTTTATATCTTTTTGTAATTTTTCTAATTTTTTATTTATTGTTTCCATATCGGCAAGCATAAGTTCGGTTTCAATAATATCTATATCTCTTAAGGGGGATATAGCACCTTCAACATGTGTAATATCTTTATTTTCAAAACAACGAACTACATGAACAATTGCGGATGTTTCCCTGATATGTGCTAAAAATTGGTTGCCCAAACCTTCACCTTTTGAAGCACCTTTTACAAGCCCGGCAATATCGACAAAATCTATTGTGGCATAAACTTTTCTTTTGGAATTGTATAATTTTTCCAAAAAATCAAGCCGCTTGTCAGGAACTGCAACTACACCTACATTAGGTTCAATTGTGCAAAAGGGATAATTGGCACATTCGGCACCTGCTTTTGTTATTGCATTAAACAATGTTGATTTACCTACATTGGGAAGCCCTACAATACCTAATTTCATATTTTTATCCTTTAAAAAAATTATTCATAATTTTTAGCTGATGAGCTGCGTCGTTGGACGTAAAGCTAAAGCAGCTGATAAATGTAACTGCAAACTTTTTGAAACAAATTTTATGCCGCTTTAAGAATATTTATTGTATTTCTTGAATTCTTAAAATCGTCAATATCATTTCTGTCTATTTCCAAATTATCAACGGGAACAGGCGGAATAATTTCCAATTTTCCCGAAGCTATATTATTAAATATCGGTATATGTCTATTAACTTTTCCTCTTACAACAATATCGTTATTTACTCTGTCTTGTATTCTCACTAATATATTATTTTTATCTTCATTATTAAAATTATCGCCACTTACAACAAATGTAATTTGATTATATTTTTTATCAAATTCAACTAAAACCGGAACTGCTTTATTTCTATATTCTACATAAAATAATTCTTCACCGCTTTTTATTTTATCAAATTTAATATCGGCTTGTTGCTCTTTTCCGACATTATTAAATTTTGTATCGGCTCTTCTTTGCAATATATTTAATTTCCCTTTTTTATCAAAGGCAAATTCGGTATCTATGGGATAACCTGCATTTTCCTCCAAAACACCTATTATTTCATTTAGTTTTTTTATTTGTTCCGGCATTAATATCGTTTCAATTTCAGGATATCTTTTTTCCCCGGTTACGGGGTTAACTTCAATTTCATCCGGATTTACAGTTCCGTCGACAACCTTATCACCTAAACCTTCCGTTACGTTTATAAGTAAATATCCTTGCTCGTTTCGGCTAAATGCCACACCGGCATAAGAAGGAATAACCATCTCTTGAATTAATACTGCAGGTTGAATAAATTGACCGCTGTTTATCATATACTCTATTGCTTCTTTACTATAAAAAGATTTCCAAACGTTTTTTATTTCTTTTATTACATCACTTCCTTTAACATTCAAAACACTTTCTCCCATACCGGCAAAAGCATATTCCCTGCCGTCTTCACCTATTCCCGAAGAACGAACGGAATAATATTTATTTTTATCTATATCTTCTAATATCAATTTTTCAATTTCTTCATTTTCACTTTTTTCTATAATACCAATTATTTCCGTTCTTAAATTTTCAGTTTCCATATTTTTTTTATTCTCTATTATATCTTTAAGTTTGTTATTTAAATCAATATATTTTTTCCCGCAATATTCATTAGTAACATTTTTACTTAAACCCAAACCGTTTGGAACTGTTACATCGTAATCTTTAAGTTCCGTTTTTACCTTCGCAAGTTCAACCGTTTTACCGCCGAACCTGTTTTTTTGATTTGCCTTGATATTATCCAAATTTACAATGTCTTTATCTTTACCGAATTGTTCTTTTTCTTCTGAAACAAACTCTTCTTTATTATCTTGCTGTTGAGAAAATTCAATTATGTTATCAAATATATTATTTTTTTCTTCTTCAACTTTATTTAAAAAGTCCGAATCAAGTTCATCCGTTTCATACCCTGATTTTGTTATATTATCAAATAAATTAAAAAATAATATTTCCGCAATTTGTCCGCTTACAACTTTGGAAATTATACGTATTTGTCCGATTATTTCATTTTGCCAATATTCTTTATTTTCTTCTCTTAAATATTTTGTATACTCTTTTAACTCTTCCTTTTTATTATTTAAATTATCGGTATCTCCAAGTTTTACTATAAAACCGTTTTTGGCAGACATGAAAATTTTATCATCTTGCCTTATCTTTATTATACTTTCACCGTTAGTATTATAATTTATAAATTCAACATATTTGCCGTTTTCATCCTGTTCCCATTTACAATTATTCAATCTTAAAGACGGTTTTCCTAATTCCCTCGTCGTTATTGCGGCATGGCTTAACATTCCACCGGAAGTTGTTAAAACTCCACCGGATTTTTCAATTGCATCGTAATCGTTCGGTGTTGTAAATTCTTTAAATAAAGCAGTATTTTCATCAATATTTTCGGTATCAAATGAAATTTTAAGAACTTTATATTCTTCTTTTCCTTCACAAGCGGTTTGTCCGTTTATCAAATTCAATTCATTTTCTATTTTTATTATTTTGTTCAAATTATATTTATTTATTTTTATTTTATTTATATTTTTTATATCTTTTACTTTATAACCTTCTTGTTCCAATATTTTCTTTAACTCTTCACCGGTTAATGTTTTTCGTCCGGAAGAAGTTACAAGTTCCGCCTGAGCATATTCGGTTTGATAAGTATTTTTGTTAAAAATTTCTTTTATATAAAGATAATCTCCGTTTAATAACTTAATTCTACCTCCTCTTACTCTTGTTCCATAATATTTCATTTCATGCGGAATATCGTTTATTATTTCCGCACTAATTAAACAATCGTATCCCTGTATATTAAAAATATTCATAAAATTGTCAATTAAATTATAATTTTTATTTTTTATAAGTTTTCCTTCGGAATCAAATATTATCCTGCCTTCAATAAATGCCTGTTCAATAGGTTTGTTAAAATATTCATCTATATCTTTCATAAAGAAATTTTTGCTTGCATTTCCATTGGGAACATAAACCATCTCTCCGTTAAGCACATCTTCGGGGATCTGTTCCAAACCTAAATTTTTAAGAATATTATTAAGGTAATTTTTAAACTCTTTTATTCTATCCATTCTTGGTCTTTCCATATAAGAAGGAATTTCACTGACAATCTTTGAAACACGATAATTATAATTAAACGGCATATCTCCTTTAAGGAAAACATCCGCATATCCATCTATTTGCCCTTCAACTCTTTCCTTTTTTTTATCTTCACTTTCATATTCATTTGGAAAGTCGTAAGGGGAAGATAGCGGAGAATATACTCGTTCCAATTTAATATCCATATTTATTGAATATTCAAACAATTTAATAACTTCGGCAGCCAGTTTCGGCAAATCAATTTGATCGTTGATTCCGGAATTATCGCCGAGAGAAACTCTTATTCCGTAAATACCGTCTTCAACATGTAAATCATCATCATCATTATTCTTAATATCATCAAATCCTAAATTTTTCAAAACTTTCATAAAATAATTTATTCTCCATTCGTTACTTAAATCATCTCCGCCTTCATTGTAATATATATTTATACCTCTGCCTTCCGTTCCGAAATTAAAAATAATATCAACACTGTGCGCCAAAAGTATCTTTGACCAAACAATCATATCATCTTTAAAGATTAAATCTACGTTATGTTTATCCAATGACAAATATTTCATCAGTTGATATATTTCAGGATTTATATTTTCATTCGTTGATAAATTATCCGCTTTTATTACCGTTCCTTTATGCTCGGATTTTATTAAATTATTACTATCCGAATTTTTATCAATATTTTTTATATTTATTTTAAAATCTTCCATAGCTGTTTGATGAACTACATTTATCAATGAATTTAAATTTTCTTTTTCTATTTTACCTTCTTTAATATCTTTCTCAATTTTTTCCAAAGATTTGCCGCAATTTTTTGCATCATCTTCATTTATTTTACTCATACAATCTATCATTTTTTTCAAATATTCAATTGCAACATTAAAGTTTCCTTCATCAAGCGCCTGCAATGCTTTGCTGTTATGTTCAAGCAATAATTTTACAATATCAAACATTTCCGCCAATTTTTCTTGTTCTTTTTCTTTAACGGATTTGAAATTATAAGTTTTAACAAAAGTCGGTGCCTTTTGTTTTAATTTAAATTCTTCGTTTCTAACGTTTCCCGATACTAAAGGCGTAATGTTAAATTCGTAATCATATTTTAGTTTTGCAGCGTCAACAAATCTTATTTCGGAAATTTTTATATCATAATTTTGTTCCATTTTTGCTTTATCATAAGAATAATCCTGATAATAGTAGAATGCATTCCAATCGTATAAATTTTCTACATAAGAATAATTTTTTATTAAAATATAATTCATATTGTTTTGTGTATAAAAATTATTTAATTCATCTATTGAAACGATATCGTCAATATCAATATATTCATACATAACCGAATATATCTCACCAAGCGCAACAGCTGCCGATTTTTTCAATTCTTCGTCGGTAGAACTATTATACCTTTTGGTTATTTTTTTTATTATATCTTCGGTAAAAGAAGAATAACCTTTTCCTTTTTCACTTTTAAAATAAAAATAATGGCACATATAACCAATATCCAAATGTGCACAATTATCAACTATTAAATTTTTTATTTCATCACTCACATTATTGGTATTTAATTCCAATCTGTATTCATATTGTTCCGTTTCTTTTAAAGATTTGAATAATAATTTCAACGTATCTTCGTTTAAAACTATATCATTAAATATTTCATTTGCAGATGCCATATAATATTTGGGAGCAACTGCTTGAAACTTTTCTAAAACTTTAATTGCATCTTTTTTTCTTTTATTATCTTCTTTTCCGTAAGGGGAATGTCCGTTATATACATTTTTAGCTATTTCAACTATATACTCATCACTTCTATTAAATATAACTTCCGTATTTTGTACACCATTCATTAATAATTCTACAATATTATAAAAAGGAATTTTTTTATTTTCAGCATTATCATTAATATAACGATTATCTTTTGCAGAATAGGATTCAAGCGCAAATTTCTTAAAAAATTCAAAAATTTTGTCATTAAATTTTATTTTTTGTTTAATTGCTACATTATAAACAGGAATTATTGCATCAATTAAATCAATTGTATCTTTTACTGATATGTTACCGTTATCTATTCCGTTATTTATTTTACTCGGCAAATAATGTAATTCGTCAAACACAACATTTATATTTATTTCATTTACGTTATTATTATCTTTATTAAAATCTTCTAAATTTGTTTTTATTTTTTTAATTGTTTTATATAATTGTTCATCTGTTTTCTTTTTATCAATATTTTTAAAGGCTTTTATGAATTCCACTGTAACTTGCTTCAATGTTTTTCTTAAATCTTCTCTTTGTTTTTTATTTTCATCATTATCGGGATAATGTTTTGCAATACCGTTATAAAAAAATTTTGCTCCGTCATATCCTGCCGCTCTTATTCTTCTAAAATTAAGATCCATATCTTTTATTAAACCTGTTTTATATGCCATGTAAAGTATATTTTGTGCATCTTCTCGTTTTTGTTTTTGTTGTTTCTCATTAAAATCACTGCTTTTTTGTTCAATATATAATCTCACAACTAAATTTGCTACTTTTACTCTAAGCCCGTTATCCAACCCGGATGCTTTATCGTCTATTTCCTTTTTCCAAATTTCTATTCTGTTTAAAAATTTTTCAATACCTTCTTTTTCAACATCTCTTTCATAAATTTGCTCTATATCAAATTTGGGTTCATTTGTAAGATCGTAAGGAATATAGTCATCATCATAATTTATAATAGTTGCTGCAGGAATTTTATCCGTTTTGGTTGATATATAATTATAAATTGAATGCGTAATTGAAGCTAAAGCAAATACAATTAACGGATAGCCCGGTAATAAAATATTCGTTACCAAAAATACGGAAGAAAAAATAAAACCGGTTCCCGCCAATTTGATTATATCCGATAAACTTCTTATTTCTGCAGATGAATCAATAAATTTATTTATAATTTCATCTGCAACCCTATGAGATACGGCAAAACCGACAACCGATATTGTCCAAAAAATTAACGGATTTGTTGCAAATAAAATAAAAGGTATTACAATAAACAATAATGTTTCAATTGCAGGAGCAAAAACAGTTGTCCAATATTCATATAAATTTGTCGTTTTATTTGAAAACAAATTATCAAAAATTGAAGCAGCTTTATCAATATAACTTTTACTTTCCCGGACTTTATATTCTTGTATTTTTATATCATCTTCATTTGTGTTTAATATTGTTATAGGGCGAACCTGTAATATATATATTATTCCGTCTTTTATTGTCCATTCAACATCTACAGGATAACCGTACTCATATTCCAAAAATTTAATAATTTTCATCAAACTCGAAATTTCTTTATCACTTAAAGCCCTTGATTTTGCTTTTATTTCGTCTTCTATTATTTTTATTTCGGTTCCGTTTTTATTTTGTTGCGGAAGCATTTGTAAATTTTTATTTACATTATTGTAGTTTATTGTCTGCCCGTTATTTATATTTACTTCTATTTCATCTGCCGGAACAGTATTACTTACAATTCCTTCGCCTAAGCCATACCCGGCACTGATATCGGAATAACCGTTTCTGTTTCTGCTAAATACTATTCCTGAAACTTCTCCGGTTATAAAGGGTTGCAGCATTATACAAGGTTGTACTCTTTTTTTATTATTTGCCATATATTTTACCGGAGTTTCCAAATAAAAAGATTTCCAGGAATCTATAACGGAATCAATAATATTTTCTTTTGTAACATTCAAATTTGTTTTTCCCATACCGGCAAAACTTTGCCCTTCATCTTCACCGATACCTGAAGAACGAACTGCATAAACAATTTCATTATCAAACCGTTCTATTTCTTTTTCCAAAACATTTCTGTTACTTATATTGTTTTTTATCAAACCGACTATTTCTTTTGAAGTTTTTTTAGCATTATCGTCTTTTCCGTTTTCAATTTCTTCATTAAGTTTTTTATTTAATTGTTTATATTCTTCTTTAGCATTATCGTTAAGCACAGCTATCAAAGTATCTTCACTTATACCGTAAGCAACAGGAACTTTTATATTATTAATTTTTGATTTTTTTATAAACCGTGATGTTATTGCGGTATTAATGAATTTTGCACCGTATTTTATAAAATCTTCAATAACTGATTTTTCATTGGAACTTTTAACGGTTGTTATATTTGTTTTGTCTATGGAATTGATAATATCTTTTTTCAAAGCATCTGTTTTATTTTTTAACTTTTCTAAATTATCATTCTCATATTTTGTTTGTAAATACGGAATTAAAGTTTCTATTTTCCTAAGTTTTATTATAAATTCTGTTTTTTGAGCATCCGTAGCATCATCAACTAAATTTAACATTTCATTAACTACACTTAATTGTGTTGTTATAAAATTATTCAATCCTGCTAAAACCTGCGTTCTGTAAACTGTATACTTATCAACTAAACCGTTATTTATGTTGCTTATATTTCCAATTTTTTTATCTGTTTCTTTTACCAACATATATTTAACTATAATATTATCGGTATT
>NZ_CACWEU010000136.1:0-5354 GCF_902760015.1 Candidatus Ruminimicrobium bovinum | reverse complement strand
GCATACATTTATTGTCTAAAGCTTTTTCTATTTGGCTTGCAGTTATTGCAACATTTTTTAATTGACCGAAAATATCGGTAAACTGTAATCTGATAAACTGAACATCCTGCTCCTTAACAATTTTGATAATGTCTTGTTTTGTATACATTGTTACTTCCTCCTGTTATTTATTTTTTTTAATTATTTTTAATAAAAAAAAGCTAAAAAGATTTTTAATCTCTTTAGCACCTTTGCTAAATACTTATTTATCTATTTAAATTTACTTAATAAAAAAGGTGCTTAAAGATTTAACTACAATCCTTAAGCACCTTTGCTTAAACCTTTTATTAACTTGTTGGCATAATTGTATAACAAAAAATTTTTTTTGTCAAATTTTTTATAAAACTATCTATCTAAATTCTATATCTGATAGTTTTACCTCAATATATTTATCAATATTGTTACATTTAAGACAATGATTCGTTGTTGTTAGAATCTTCAATTGCTTTTTCAATATTTATTTCTTTTATCTTATTAATATCTAATTTATTATGACTAGAATCAATACCATAAGAAGATAAATCATTAACCAATTTTTCTAAACCTCTACTACCTTTTACTGTATTTGAAAATTTATTAAAATTTGTATTAAGTGTAATAATATTAGAACTTACTGTTGCCATATTATCAATAAAACTAAATATTCTTGTTTTTAAATTTTTGGCTATAGATATTATTTTTTCATGATTTTCTATTTGTCTTTGAACATCCCACAATTTTTCAATAATTCTTATAGTATGTATTAATGATGTAGCTGATACAATTGCTACATCTTTTTTCCAAGCATCATCTGTTAATGTAGGTTTATATCTTAAAGCTGAAATATAAGCTTCTTCTGGATAGATGAACATAAATGTGAAATCAGGACTAATTGTCTTAGCATTTTCGATAAATTTCTCAGTATACTTTTTAGAAGACAAATCTTTTATAAATGTTTTTATAACTTCTATATGCTCATCTAAAAATTTATTTTTTTCTTCATCTGTTTTAGCATTACAATAATTCATATATGCAGATAAAGGAACTTTTGAATCTATTACTATCCATTTATTACCGGGTAATAAAATCTGAAAATCGGGTCTTTTACTATCTTTTTGTTTTTGAAAGAAATAGTTAACGCCCTCTTGTAAATTTGAATTTTCTAATATTGTCTGCAAAATTGTTTCACCAAAATCACCTTTGGCTTTTGAATCTGTTTTGAACATATCAATAAGGCTTGAAGTTTGTTCTTTTAACTGATTCCCTTGATTAATAACATTTTTAAGTTCATTTTCCAAAGCCCCTCTTGTTTGACTAAATTCCTTTGTTTGTGTTTGAATTGTAGTTTCAAATGATTTTATATTTTTTTCAAAAGGTTCAACTACATTTTTTAATTCTTTTTTATTTGTATCGGTTAGTTCCTCTTTTGTATTTTTCAATATACCTGTTGCAACTTGTTCAAATACAGTTTTAGAATTTAAAATCAAATCTTTTTGTATTTGTTCAAGTTGTATTTTTTCCTTTTCTAAATGTTCTTTATCTTTTTCAAATGCTGTTATTTTTTTGTATAATTCAGATAACTTTTCTTGATTGTTTTTAATTTGTTTTTCCAGTTCTTCTATTTTTAAATCCTTTTCTTTTAGTGTTTCTTTTTGTTGTTCATATTTTCCTAAATCCATCTTATAAATTTTAATTTGTTTATCAAGATCATCTATTTTCAAATCTTTTTCTTTTAATATCTCTTTTTGTTGTTCATATATTTCTTTATGCTGTTCATATTTTCCTAAATCTATTAAAAAATTTTCTTTCTCTTTTATATAATTCTTGCTGTTTAGTTGTTCTCCTTTAAACTTTAAATAATAATGTATAGCAATACCTAGTGTACAAACAAATAAAAAAACAAACACCCAAAGCATAATGTTTTCCTCTTTACAATATTTTTATTCCATTGCTTTATAATTAACAATAACTTCACCATTACTTGCTAAAAAATTTATTAAAATTGAAATAACATCATAATAATCCCTTTCTTTATATTTTTCAATTAAATTACTACGATAAACTTTATCATCAAAATTATTACAACAAAAATCACTTAACACACTTGTTACTTCTTTTTCATAATCTTGTTTTAAAATTTCGCTATTAATATTATCTTCATATTTTTGTAACAATATCATAACGACTATCATATTTTCCAGTAATTTATTACTATTAGACAAAAAATCTTTTTTTGTCGGAATAAAATATTCTATCTGTTCAAAAATATCTTTATCTATTTTTATATCTTTATATATTTTCTCTTTTATATCCTTACCAAAATTAGAATTCCTAATTAAAAATATAAAAGAAAACATAAATTGTTTATACAAATTTTTTATTGATATTTCTCCATTTTTATCTTGAATTATCATATGTTTTAGTGTTAATATTAAGATAGGTAATATAAATTCTATATTTGCTAATGATATTTTCAAATTAGTTATATCATCTATTTTTTTTAGAGATTCAAATTCGAACCTATCTCTATAATTAAAATCATCTCCATTCAATTGATTAGATAAATCTAATTTTGTTTCACATTGTGAACAAAATTTACTATTATTTTTTATCTCTTCTTTACAAATTGGACATTTCATATTTTTACCCCTAATTCTTCAAGTTTTTTTAGTCTATTTATTGCATCTGGATTTCCTTGTTCTGCTGATTTTTTATATAATTCGTATGCTTTAAGATAACTTTTTTCTGTTCCTATACCATTTTCATAACAATATCCCAAATGATATTGCCCATCTGAATCACCTTGTTCTGCTGATTTTGTATACCAATAAATAGCTTTCCTATAATTTTTATACTCTTCGTCTAATCCTATACCATCTTGATACATTTCTCCTAAAAGACACTGTCCATAAGGATTTCCTTGTTCTGCTGATTTTGTATACCATTCAAAAGCCAAATATTCATTTCGTTTACATCCAGTTCCACAATAATAACGAGCACCTACTATCCACTGTGCAGAAGAACTTCCTTGCTTAGCGGCTTTTAAATAATATTCAAAAGCTTTGCTTTCATCTTTTTCAACAATTCCTCCAAGAGAATATATATCTCCTAATCGTTCTTGGGCAAAAGGATTTCCTTGTTCTGCTGATTTTGTATACCATTCAAAAGCTTTTCTTATATCCTTTCCTTTTTCATTATTTTTATTATCTCCATACCAATAGCAATCTGCTAAATCTAATTGAGCATAAGAATCACCTTGTTCTGCTAAATCTTTATATATCATAAAAGCCTTTTGATAATCTCTTTCTACACCTAAACCATATAGATATAATCTAGCTACAAAATATTTAGCATCATTATGCCCCTTATTAGCTGATATGGATAAGTATTCAAATGCCTTTTCATAGTCTTTTTCTTTCTCAGCATCCATTCCAAGTTCATATTCTATTTCTCCATTATCATTTTCAATATCATCATCAAGTTCCAAATTATTATCTGTTAATCTATATCCACAATTAGAACAAAATTTAGCACCTTGTTTTATACTACTTTTACATTCTGGACAATACAATTTCACTTTTGTCCCACAATTAGAACAAAATTTAGCATTCTCTTCTAATTCTCCATTGCAATTTAAACATTTCATAAATTACTCCTAAAATATATTATTTAAAACTTTTTTATTAAAAATATTACTTTTTAGGCAACTTTTATTTTTGTTTTTTTATATAAAAATAGTATCAAATTTCTTTTGTCGTCGTAGACTCCAAAAGTATTCAATATTCAGTTGTAAATACAAACTAATTAACTATTAAGCTATAAAAAACTTTAGATTTTTTATTCTTTCATTTTATCAAAATGTAATTTATCTTGAATTTCTATTATTTTCATTAAATATTTTGATGCTTGGTGTATCTCTTGCGGATTTAGTGATTCATTTATAGAATGAGATAAAATATTACATACTTTTAACAATTTCCCAAGTTCAATTTTATCATTAAAATCAGATATTTGAAAATCATTAGCTAATCGATCAATCTTACTTTCTGTTAAATTAAAATGAACTCCTGTCTTAAAAGCATACCATTCTTCAAAAATCCTTCTCATAACATTAGGATAATGAAATATTTCACAATTATTATAATCTCCAATGCTTTTTTTAGAAAACTCATAAATTTCTTTAAACAAATATTTATAAGGCTTAATATTATTATTCAATTTTTCCAGATAACTTTCTCCATTTTTTTTCTTTACTTCTATCAAAATATTTTTTTGTTCATCTTTTTCTTTACCATAACTTATATTACAAAAATCATTCCAACTATGTGTCAATATAAAAACTTGTTGATCAGATAGTTTTAGTATTATTCTCATTATTTCTAAAATATAAAACTTATTTGAATCATCTAAACTTGATATGGGGTCATCTATCACAATTAATTCTATTTCATTTTTTATGTTTTGTTGTTTATTATCATCAAATAATTCATAATAAAAAAATAATATTACTAATAAATTTTTTTCTCCTTCACTTATATCTTTTATTTTGAGATTAATATTTTCATTTGTGCTTTTTATGATATAGTCATTATTATTTGTATCTAATTCAATTTTTAAATTAATATTCATATCTTGTAAAACTTGTGTGACAAAATTAGCAAAGTCGCCTGTTGGAGATTTTGTTTTTTTAAGATCTATAATCTTGTTTCTTTTTTCTTTGTTAAATTCTATTTTTAAATCTAAATTTTTCTGCTTTTCATCAATCTTTTTAATATTGGATGAAATCAAAGGATTTTTTTTGATTTCTAAATATATCGCACCTTTTACTAGCGTATCTAATTTATTTTGTTGCTCATATAATTCTTTTAACTTTTTCTTTTTTATATCAATAATTTCTTGCACATTCTGTTGTACAACAAGTACGGAAGTATTTAGTTTTTTAAAAACAGGAATGATATCTTTATTTAAATTTTGTAAAGATACTAAAAAATTCTCTATTTCTTTTCTGATATTTCTAATATTATCAAAAATTTTTTCAATATCGTTATTTTCTAACGACAAAGAATATATTTGTTTATTTAAATATATTTCGTCTATTTCTTTTTTTGAATTTTCTAATTGTTCTTGCAAATTTCTAAATAATTCTTCAGCTTTATGTTTTTTATTCTCTGAATATTGTTTAATTCTTTCTTTAATACTTTGATATTTTAATTCTCCACCACAAAATTTACACTTATCACCATCTTTATGTATATGCACACCTTCTTGTAACCATTTAATTATTTCATAACTTGGAATTTCAATATCTTTTTTTAATATATTTTCAAAAGCTTCAG
>NZ_CACWEU010000135.1:0-4067 GCF_902760015.1 Candidatus Ruminimicrobium bovinum | reverse complement strand
ATTTATGGAAAAAAATAAAATAGCAATTATTAAAAATTATATTATTCTTGTTATTGTAACCGTTCTTTCAGGGTTTGCAATCTTTTTAACATATCAGGAATATATTTTATCTTCAAGGTTAACTTTAGGACAAATACTTTGCAGCCAAATAAGAAATGCTCAACTTGTTTATTATAAAGAACATAACGAATATATATCTTTGGATAAAGTTTTTTTTAGTGATGATTTAGGTATTGATGCAAGAAATAATCCGTATTTTTACACATTTTCAACTTATCCGGTTGATTCTAATATTCAAAGGATAGTTGTTTTTGGCAGTGACAAAATGAAGGATTATGAAATACATTTGGATTTTAAACCTTCCGACAGAAGAACAAATAACCTGCGTGATTTGGATATTAAAGTAGTAAAAAACAAACCCTAAAAACAGTTTATAGGGTGATAAGGTTATTGGATTATAAGTTATTTTTGTAGTTTATAACCTGTAGTTTTAACTTATAACCTTATAACCCGATAAACTTATAAACTAAAATTATCCCCAACTTATTAACAAGTAATAAAAATAATGCTATTATTGTATTATATTTTATTTTTTATATTGATTTTTCAATAAGTTTTATATCTTTTATAAATTTGATTGTATGGTGTTTTTATAATTAAAACAAATGGTTATCCACAAGCATTAACGACAATTTATAATGTATAATTACTGGCATTGGTGTATAAGGTAAAAAATAACTTATAACCCTATACCACAATAACCTTATAAACCAACTTTGCTTTGCGAATTTTTAGTTTTTTAGGGAGTTTGTTATTCTTTCCAAATCTTCCAAATTACAGTAATCAAGTATTATTTTGCCTTTTTTACCGTTACCAGTAATTTTTACTTTTGTTCCGAATAACCTTTGCAGTTCTTCAACCAAATTAGTAATTTCAACATTTTGTTGTTTTTGGTTTTTATGTTTTTTTGGAATTTTTGTTTTAATTTCAGATACTATATTTTCAACTTGACGGACTGTTAAATTTTCATCTATTATTTTTTTTGCTAAAGCTTCAACATCCTGTTTATTATCCAAACTTGCAAGCATTCTGCCATGCCCGGAAGATATTTTACCTGAAGAAATTAAATCTTGAATATCTTCTGCCAGATTTAAAAGTCTTAAAGTGTTTGCAATAACGGCTCTGTTTTTATTAACAATTTTTGATATTTCTTCCTGAGTATATTTATATTTGTCCGAATATAATTTATATGCTTTTGCTTCTTCTATAGGGTTCAAATCTTCTCTTTGTAAATTTTCTATTAAAGCCAAATCAAGTTTATCTTTATCCGAAGCGGCTTTATTAACTATTGCTTTAATTTCTGTCAATCCTGCAAGTTTTGAAGCCCTTAACCTTCTTTCCCCGGCAATAAGTTCATATTCACCCGGAACGACGGACTGCACTACCATTATAGGTTCAATTAGTCCTTTCTGTTTTATCGATTCTGCTAAATCTTTTAATTTTTCTTCATTAAATACTAACCTCGGTTGATATTTATTAGGTTTTATTTTATCAATGGCAATATTTATAATATTTTCAGTATTTTGACTGTTTGTTCCGGCAGTTAAAGGTGATAAGATAGCTTCCAAGCCCCTGCCTAATTTTTGTTTTGACATTATTTTTTCTCCACATTAATATTTTGTTTTTGTAAAAACTCCTGTGCAAGTTGTAAATATGCTTCTGCACCTTTGCAGTGTTTATCATATAATATTATAGGTTTACCGAAACTCGGGGCTTCCGCTAATTTAACCGTTCTCGGTATTTTGGTATTGTAAACCTTATCGCCGAAAAATTTTATCACCTCGTCTGCAACCTGGTGTGAAAGATTTGTTCTGTTATCATACATTGTAAACAAAATGCCTTCCAAATCCAAATGGTATCTTTGCATGAGAGTAAAAATTGTTTTTGACAGTTGACCTAAACCCTGCAAAGCAAAAAACTCACACTGCATAGGAACTAATACCGTATCTGCACATACCAAAGAATTTATTGTTAAAAGTCCTAAAGACGGCGGACAATCTATAATGATGTATTTATACACTTTTTGAAATTTTTCCAAAGCCATCTTCAACCGTTCTTCTCTTCTTTCAATGTTAACAAGTTCTATTTCTGCACCGCTTAAATCGATAGTTGTAGGAGCAATATCAAGCCAATCCATAGCAGTAGTTCTTAAAATATCTTCAAGTAAAACCTCATCTATTAAAACATTGTATATTGATTTTGTTATTCCTGTTTGGTCTATTCCCAAACCGCTTGTTGTGTTTGCCTGCGGGTCCATATCTATAAGAAGACATTCCTGCCCGAGATGAGCCAAGCTTGCAGCAAGGTTTATTGCCGTTGTAGTTTTGCCTACTCCGCCTTTTTGGTTTGCTATTGCTATAACTTTGCTCATATCAGCTCCTATTCTTAATAATGTATAATGCCGCAAATTTGATTTATCCACTAAAAAATTTGCTTTGCAAATTTTTTGTTTCACATGAAACAATTATATATTATTTTTATATTTTTTATCAAGATTATTTATTTTAATTAAGTTTATAGTATTCTTTTATTTTATCTTCTATTTTATGTTCTATCTTATATTTGCTATTTTCTTTATTATCTTTAAATAATGAATATGTAAGAAGTTGTGGTAACACTATTATTTTATTTCTTGATTTATTTTTATCTTCTAACACTTTTAAATTTTCAGCTAATTTTGTATATTTATCGCTATAGTTATAAAAATCCTCTTTGTTACCTATATTCATATTATGAAAATCAAATAATATTTCACCCAAATATACTTTACTCTGTTTTAATTTTTTCATTAACTCCTTTTTATCCAATTGAATTTTTTCATATCCTTCAGTAGTTCCCTTATCTAAAAAAACATATAATTTTTGTAATTTTATATGGTTATCTTTTTTATCATGGAAACCTTCTTCTAATAAATTATTTATACCTATATAATGAGATATCATTTGTTTAACACCTTCAATATAGCTATTAGATTTATTAGTAGTTTCAATTCCGTTATATTCTTTTATTTTCCCATTCTTTTTTTTCTTAAAAACTTTAGGTTCTTTTTCATTCTTAATAATGCTAAACCCTATATTTTTCAGAAAATCATCATTATAAATACATTCATACTCTCTCAAATAGTCTAATCCCAAATAAGTAAATTGACTTGACACATCTAAATATTCTGAAAATTTTGATTCTAAAAATAAAATCACTTTATTATCATTATTATCATCTTTTCCCAAAAGAACAACATCAACATTAGAGGGTTTTCCTCCTTTTATTACAGTATTTTGAAATTCAAATAAAACATCTATAAATGTTATTTTTTTTGAATCTATTGTTAAAGTTAATTGATTTTCTTCAGAAACATTATAAAAAAATAATAATGCACATAACGAAGACGAATGTAAAGTTGTGATTTTTCTTTGTTCGGAACCGGAGCCACCGCAAGCTTCTTTTAACTTTTTTTTGAATCTATCATCTTTATCTTCAATATCAAAAATTTCAGTTAGTTTTTTATAAATACTATCAAAACATTTACATTTAAGTTTCGATATGTTTTTGTTATCTATTATATTCCCTTCATCATTTTTAATTTGAAAAGCATAAGAATTATCAGAATATTTCTTATATCGTACAGAAAAAACTTTTTGAACTCTTATATTTTCAAAAAACTTATTATCTCTCCATCAAAGAATTATATATATCATATCTCTTTTTATCTTTTATATTATCAATAGCTTCTTCTATTATAAAATTATTAATTTGTTCTTTATTATTTTGCTTTTCGCTCATATTCATTCTCCGCTATATGATTGTTTCACATGAAACATTTTTAAAATAACTCTAATAGAGCTTCTTTTATTTCTTTGCTTTCAAAAGTATTAAGATATTCAAAAATTTTATTATTGTCACAAATTATATTATGTTGCTTACAAGTTTTATAGAATATATTCATTAAATATTTGTTATTAGGACTGTTTAAGATATAGTTACTTCCATAAGTTTTTATATATTTTCCT
>NZ_CACWEU010000134.1:0-6025 GCF_902760015.1 Candidatus Ruminimicrobium bovinum | reverse complement strand
TCTACAAAAGCTATGTTATAATTTTTATTTCTAAGAATTTCTGCCAGCATATAATCCTCAGTTAAAAATAAATCCGCCGGCTCTATAATATCTGTTTTACTGTTTAATGTAAATATTGAAATATTTTGTAATTTTGAAATAATATTTCTAACTTTTGTTATTGCAAAAAAAATACAGAAAATTATTTTTTCAATCAAATTATCTACAGATTTCTCATATGTACTGTTTGTAACTTCTTCATAACCTTTATATCCTGTATCTTTTTGACCGGATGTTAAATAAGCAATTGAAGAATGTAATAGCTGTAACATTTTATTAACGGAAATATGGGTTCTTCCTGGGTCTGCAAGATTTGTATCATCAGGCATAACAATTGATATATCACTAAATAATATGATATTAGCCGATTTTCCCAATAAAATTTGTAATAACATTTTTTGAATTTTACTGGTCACTACAATATAATCAGCATTTGTGTATTCTCTTGTTACATTTTCAGATTTAAATTTATTCTTAACATAATCGAAAATTTGTTTATTAAATGTATTATCATTTTCCTTTATAAAAGTCTCTATTTCTGTTTCCATGTCATCATGATAGTCTATACCAAATAACTTTGAAAATAACTTATTATTTTCAACAAATTTAAAAAATTTACCGGCTAAAGATACAAGCGGTATTATACCGAATGAATTTATCTGAATTTTATCTTTCCCTGATTTTTTTAAATAATATTCAAACATGATGTGAGCAGAAGCACTTCTATGCTTATTAAGCAAACAAACGAAAGAAATTGAAATAGGCTCATTATTTTTTATTGATTTTTTCATTCTGTTAATTATTTTCATATCTTTATTAGGATATTTAATAACACTATTTATAATTTTTTGCAGTTCTTTTTTTTCTAATTTTAAAATTTTTGTTATGTTGTTTTCTTTGTCGGCAAAAAACTCATCAAATTTTTTAATATTATAAAAGAATTCATTTTTATTATCTTGAGATAAAACATATTTTGCTCTTGAAATAAAGCCAAATCTCATAAGCGCCAACAATGCATTTAATTCTTCTTCATTTAACGGATTATCGGATTTGTTTTGATATTCAAACAGAAAATTTAAAAATGTATCTATTTCAAATAAATTAACATTTCTTGTATCTACAAAAAATCTGTAAAAATCAATTATTCTGTATGCTTTGGAATATTGTTCCCAATCAATTAATGAAGATACATTATTATTGTCATCAAAAAATATATTTTCAATATTCCAATCACCGTGTATATATAATTGTTCCAATTTACTTTTATCGGAATCATTCCATATTTGTCTTAATTTCTTTGCCTGGTCTATGATGAATTTAACAGTTATTTCATCTTCATTAGTTAAAAAAACTCTTAAAACATTTTCATCTTTCCATAACAGATGCAAATAAAGCACATACTTTTTTTCATCATAATTAAGATTAAGTTCTTGAGTTAAATTTAATATTCCCAATTCTTCTAATTTTTTATCTGTCAATTCATTGCTAAAATTAAAAAGTTCAGGATTAATATCGGTATCTATATTCCAATCTTTAACTTTGTTTTCAAATTCATTTTTATTATTTCTGAATTTATTATGACTTGCAGCCAACGAATCGGCAGTATTTATAATATATTCGTTGTTAAATTCCGTACCGGTTACAGTTTTTCCATGTGCAAAATCATTTAGCATATAAAAATAATTACCGTTTTCAACAAAATTTTTTCCGTCTTTTGTTTTGTAAACTTTCGATGTAGGCAAATTCTCTTTTTCAGCAAAATTTATACCATCAGCTATTACATCCGGATTTCTTTTCAAATCTATATATCTTCTTGCTATAGGTTTTAAAACAAAATATGTTTTCACTCCGTCCTTTACCGTAACTACTTTCACAGGAAATTTTTCTTGAAAACCGCCTGCCAAAGGTACAATGGCATGAATTTTTCCCAAATGATTATAATTATTATTAAATATCTGTTTCATTTCATTTATATAAATATATTCATTCAATTTATCTGTTATCATATTTGATAAAAATTTTATCGGAAGTTTATTAAATAATTTGATAAAAACTTTATACAATTTAGTTTTATAGTCGTCATTCAAGAAATGTCTTTTTTCTATTGCTTTTATTACAAGATTCTCAGCTAAAGTAACATCTTGTTTAAGTTTATCCAAATCTAAATAATTTAATATTAAATCGGAATCAACTTCGTTTCTTATACCTTCGTCATTAATATAAAAAAACAAAAAATCCCTTAAACTTTCAACAATATTTTCAGATGATACATCTGCGAGAATTTCTGAAATTTTAACAATTTTTTCGAATTTTGAATTATCAACAAATTGCTCGACATTTTCATCAGTATTTCTTAAATTATTTATTTCGGCATCAGTAATTTGAGGCAAAATAAGTTTTATATTATCGTTTGAAATGCCGGCAGCTATAAGTATTTTGATTTTTAAAGAAATATCCCCTTCCGCTAATGAATTAAGTATTGCCGCAATTGTTTGTGTTTGGATTATACTTTGCTCTTTTATAAGTTTGTGATAAGTATTTTCAGCAAAAACAGTACCTTCTCTAACCTTGGGAGTAACGACTATATATGTTATATTATTTTCTTCCAACAAATTTGATATACTCTCTGTATGGAAACCGCCTGTAACAACAATATCTACTCTTTTTATATGTTTTAAATTATTTAAAATATCATTTAAATCATTACTTGTTTTAATAATATTGGAACTATTATATTTCACTCCTTCAAAAATATTTTTCGCAAAATAATCATTTCTTTTTTTATTTATATCGTAAAAAATACTATTTTGTGCAATATATTCTTTTAATAAGTTTAAAACATCATTATCCGCATATTTATCCCACAAATTTTTATATTTTTCTATGTTATTCTTAAAATATTCATAATTTTGTTCCGTTATTTTTGCATTTAAAAAATCAGTTAAATACTTTTCAAAATCTACTAAAAACAAAATTTCCCGTTGTGCTTTTGTATTTAATAATCTTAAATTTATTTCATTTATTAAAAGTCTGTTTTCTTCTACAATTTCTAACGGATTAACTAAACCGCTTAATTTAACATAATTAAAATAACCGTCTAAATCTTTAAAATCTTTTGATAAATCGATTTTATACTCATCAATAATACTATACAAATATTCATATATTTTATCTATTTTTGAAAAGTTATCACTTGTTTTTGATAAAAACAAATACATATCTGCAGGTAAAATTTTTTTGAATTGAATCAGCAAATTTTTTAATTGATTTGTTATTTTCGGATAATCTAATTTTTTTTGGATAAGTAATAGTTTTATATAACCGGATATATTTTTATACTTATTTATATCTATGTTTAATTTTCCTGTATATCTTGTCAACAGGGAAAAATATTTTTCCGCAGTTATTGTTCCATCATTATATTCATTCGATAGCTTATCTACTTTTATTTGCCTTTCATTATAATATATTTGTTTTAAATTATTTGTTGTTTGAGATATTGATTTCAATATGACAGACGTTTGTTTTTGATTGTTTAATATTCTGCTTAATCTTTTTATATTGTCTATATATTCGTCTTTATTTTCTAAACCTTTAATAATGTCGTTTTTTTCAATTAAAGCGCAGTAATATTCAACACCTGTTATCCTTCCAGTATCCAATATTTTATTAACAGTATCAATACCTAATAAGTTTTTAATTTTTATTAACCAAGATATATCAATGTCACCGTAAGCTCCTTCCAAATAAATATTATTTACCGGAATTTTTTTATTAAACAAATCAATAATATTACTGATATTTTTTTGAACCTGCGGATGACAATGTAAATCCTGTATATTTATTATTAATCTGTCTGAATTCGTAAAATGAGCTTTTGTTATTTTTCCGTAAGATAAAGGTAAAAAGAACTTATCATTCATTTTATTATCTTTATAAATCGGCTTTAAAGGAACATAAAAAGCATAATTAATATCTTTACACACAAAAGATATTAAAAGACAATTCAATAAAATAAGTGAAATAAATTTTTTTATACTCATTTTTTTATACCAAATAAAAAACCTTGTGCTTAAAAAATAAAGCGCAAGGTATTTTTATATGCGATAATAAAACCTTTACTGAAACTGATCTCGGTAATAAACTAAACAACAATTTTGATAAAAACTTAACAAATATACACCGCCAAAGGCGGCACGTAGAATAAAATTTAAAAAGAAAACAAACAAATAAACAATTAATGCTTGCAAAAAACAAAAAACTTATACCGCTTACCAATTGTTTTGAAAAATTACTATTACAATTTAAAATTAAATCATTACAGTTTGTAAATATATCAGTAGCAACAGGATTATCAGTTTGATTTTTAGTTATTTTATCAAAATTCAAATTATCCGAAACAAAATTTAATGCTACATCCGTCACTGAAAAAAACCTTGATAAGACAGCATTATCAGATAAAATACTTTTATCCGACCTATCCAAAAAAACGGTAAAAATATTTATAAAAATGCTAAATAAAACAACAAAAAAAGCAACTGATTTTAAACAAAAAAATCGTTTCATAGGTATATTATAATTTATATAATAAAAAAAATCAATACATTGTAGAAGTTCAATACATATTGTTGCATAAATCATAAATTTATGTTATACTTGAATAAATTTATACTTATTGTGTATATTGATGTATGGTATCAAATAATAAAGGTTTCACTTTAACAGAACTTATAATTACAATTGTAATTGTAGGAATTTTGTCTATAATTGCAACTTATGTTTATAGAGTTTTACTTTTTAAAGCCGTTGCAACCGAAGGCAAAGCTTTAATGGGTTCTATTGCTAATGCAGAAAAAACATATTATGTTCAATATGGACATTTCTACGGGTGCGATTTGCCGGAAGGAGATACGGAAGGAAGAACGGCTGCTCTTGGTGAGGGTGGAGCTTGGGGTGAGCGCAGTTATGATCCTATATTAGGAGTAGATGCTAGAGGAAACACTTATTTTAAAAATTTCAAATTTGTTTCGGCAACTAACGACGGAGTTTATGTAGAATCAAAAACAAATAAGCCCTATAAAGATTTAGGATTAGTTCTGCAAATAAGCGGAATGTCCACATCAAGTGAAGGAAATGTAACTATTTCCTTGTATAAATGGGACGAAAACAATATAACTCCTATAGATATAAACTAAAGTTATATTCTTTTATACAAATCAACCATTTCTATTGCAGTTAATGCGGCATCTGCACCTTTATTGCCTGCTTTGGTTCCTGCCCTTTCAATAGCTTGTTCAATAGAATCGGTCGTTAAAACTCCGAAGGTTACAGGAATTTTACTTGATAACCCGACTGTTGCAATGCCTTTTGATACTTCTGCGGACACATAATCAAAATGAGGAGTTGCCCCCCTTATAACACAACCTAAACAAATAATAGCATCATATTTATTTGAATCAGCTGTTTTCTTTGCAACTGCAGGTATTTCAAATGCACCGGGAACCCAAATTGTTGTAATATCATCTTCATTTGTTCCATGTCTTTTTAGAATATCCACAGCACCTGAAATAAGCTTATTTGTTATAAACTCATTAAATCTTGACACTACAATTGCAAATTTTTTACCTTCGGAATTTAACTGTCCGTTTATTGTTTTCATTTTTTACTGTTCCTCCATTCTTCTAATATTCTATTTACATATTAAAATTTAAATAAGTTTCAGTTTATGTCCCATTTTTTCTTTTTTTGTTTTCAAATATCTTTTATTTACGGCATTAGGTTTCATTTCTATAGGAACTCTTTTTGTTATTTTTAAACCGTAACCGTCAAGTCCGATAATTTTTTTCGGATTATTTGTCATAAGTTTTATGCTTGATATACCCAGTTCACATAAAATTTGTGCACCTATACCGTAATCTCTTAAGTCGGGTGCAAATCCCAAAGCAACATTTGCTTCAACTGTATCAAGACCTTGTTCCTGTAACTT
>NZ_CACWEU010000133.1:0-3318 GCF_902760015.1 Candidatus Ruminimicrobium bovinum | reverse complement strand
TTGCACAAATTTAAAGAGTTGTGGTATTTCGTTTGGCTTACAGTTTTGAACTAACTGTTTTATTCCTTCATCAACCGTTATTGCAGATTTTTTACATTCTATTACTACTAACGGAATACCGTTTACAGTTATTACAATATCCGGTCTTCTATGGGTTTTATCAAACTTTTCTACAGAAAATTCGTCTGTAACTCTAAAAATATTATTATCTATATTTTGCCAATCAATAAATTTTAAATCGAAAGATTGTGTTGTTCCGTCAAATAATGTTTCCTGATAAGATTTTCCATAAAGCAACAAATCATATATTTTTTTTGAAGCACTCATTAAACCTTGTTCCAAAGACACATCTATATCTTGAATTGCTTTTGTTATATTGTTGTTTGAAAAATAAAATTCTTCATTTTTATATTTGAATCTTTGTTTTTTTAAAAATTCCAATAAATCATTTTTTAAGATAACCGTTGAAAGTCGTTCTCTTTGTTTTTCTGCTTCTTTAGGTGATAAATAAAAATAACCTAAACTAACTAACAAATCTATTGCAGGTTGTTGGCTTATCGGTCTTTCGTTTAAAATTTTATGGTCTAAATTTGTGTTCATAATAATTTTCCTAAAAAATTTTTATACTCTAATTTGTCCTGTTAAAAGTTTTTGCATAAGACCTTTTTTTTGCAACTCTAAATCCGAAAGTTTTTGTTCTAATAAATTTATTTGATTATCAGCAGTTGATAAAATATCTACTATCATTTTTTGTTCATTTCTATTTACTGGTATAAAAACAGACATTTTTGCTAAAGTATTCAATTTTATATAAGGAGTATTCCCTTCATTTTTTTCAGATTCTATTCTTTTCTTCAATTTAATATCTAATAAAAATTTAATAAAGAAAATATTCTCTGTAAAATCACTTAACACATAAGTCCTTTGATATGCATTGAATTTTCCTTTATAATAGTGAATATATCCCACATGAGAACCATTTCCAGAAATCAATAATGCTTCTGTATCAAAAGCATATTCGTTTATAAAAAAAAAGTCTTGTGCACAAGTATAAAAACGATATTTACCATTTTTAATCATTGCATTAGCATCTAATTTACCTGTAGTAATTTTTTTGCAAATATTACCTATTATTTCTTTTTTCCACTTATCTTTAAAACCTTTTAAACGGATTTTACCGGTTAAAAGTTTTTGCATTAAATATTTTTTCTGCAATTTCTTTTGTTCAATTAATTTTTTTGTAGTTTCAATTGCTTTATCCCACAATTCCAATATCTCAACTATCTTTTCTTGCTCCTTTATCGGCGGCAACAAAAAAGTTGATTGTGATACTATATTCCAATCAGCACGAGGCATTTTACTACCAGATGACTTATTTGCATAATATAAAAACCTTTGAGTTTGTATTAAACAAAACAAATATTTATTTAAACATATTTTATTATTTGCAATTAAAACCCAAATTTCACTTGAACAAACTCCATCAAAAGTTGCTAAATAATATTTTTTCAAATATGGCCTTAACTTACCAAATAAAACATTGTTTTTATAAAATCTGTTCTTCGTACTGTTTAAATCTCTCGAAGATATTTTTTTAAGTAATATTCCAGTTTCTTGTTCTATACACTCTAATTCTATACAGGGAATATTTTCGTTTATGTTAGGAACATATTTTTCATTAGATAAATCTACAAATGTTCCAAGTTCTAATGATTTCCAATTTTGTAATATTTTATTCGTTTGTTTCATTTTATTTCCAACTAGTTTTATATTCTAAATCTATTGCAATATCAAAAATGGCTTCAGCCATTTTAATATTTTTGTTTTTATAAGAATTAAAAAACAGCGGCGGTTTATTATATCTTTCATATCTATTGTAATCTTCTCTATAAAAATATTCTAAATGTGATTTAGTTATTTCTTTATAATGTTTAAATATATTAACAGTCTTATAATTTAATTCTTTTTGTAAAAATTCCCATTTTTTACAATATTCATTAGATAAATATTTTTTATAATCAAAATTCCATAGGACATAAATTATATTATATAAATATGCTCCATATATTCTTTCCTTTAAATTTCCATTGCTAACAGACAAATATCTTAAACCTAATGTAAACTTTTCACTTGCATAATTTATACCAATAGTAGAATCAATTCTATATTTACATTGAAATATTTTTTCAATATTTAAAATTTCTTTTTGTATCTCTTCTTTGTTTAATAATAAATCTTTTTTTCCTTTAACTTTAATTTCTTTCATAAAAATTATATACCATAATAATTAAGAATTAAAATACCTATTTGTTTTAACAAATTAAAATTATATATAAACATCTTTAACACAAATACTGTTATAAATACTAAAGGAACACAGGATTCATAAAAAGATAAATTTTTATGTTTACCATCCTTTAGAATTTTATATTCCATATTAAAAACCTCTATGGGCAACTGTTTTTCTACAAAATTTACAACTTTAAATTTAGCAGAATTTAATTTTTTATATGAATTAATTTTACAAAACCAAATAATATTAATAAGTACTCCAAATAATAATACTAACAAATAGTTAAAAAAAGATGTGTAGGCAATAATTCCAGTGTTTAATAATATGTAGAAATTATTAGATTTCTGCCTACAATCACTTATATGTTGAGTAGTTTCAACATACATTTTGTAAATTTCTAAAATATCGTGTCGTTTATTCTCATTATACTTTAGCTGTTCTTTTAATTTTTTCATTAAGATCCCCTAATTGCTCTTACTATGGATTCTGTATTCCAACCCACAATTTCATCTGCATTTACTTTTACAAAAAAAGACGTTCTTTCCGAACCCCATGGCTCTATAGCAATTATTTTTTTATTTAAATTTTTTGCTATTTCAACTTCTTTATTAATCCATTTGCTATAAGTAGAATATACTCCCGCTAAAATTAAAACAACAGATGTTGGTCTAATTTTATTTTCAATTGCTTCTCTTAATTGTCTATCTGTTCCATTTGTATGAATAGGATCATTAAAAGGAACAGAATAATTTCTATATTCAAAATAAGGTCTATCATT
Source organism: Candidatus Ruminimicrobium bovinum (assembly GCF_902760015.1). NCBI lineage: Bacteria > Pseudomonadati > Elusimicrobiota > Endomicrobiia > Endomicrobiales > Endomicrobiaceae > Candidatus Ruminimicrobium > Candidatus Ruminimicrobium bovinum. The sequence continues at coordinate 247 of NZ_CACWEU010000133.1, read as the reverse complement.
CAATAAATTACATAACCGTTGATATTCATCAAAATAAGACCAAGAATGACTGATAAAAAGATTATATACCATAAAGCTCTCCTATTACTTCTTCAACTTCTTTTGTTTGTTTTCAAGTTTTTTGATACTTTCTACTACCGGTAAATCTTCCGGCATTGTCCCACCAAGTTCTTCTATAGTTTGCCTTACTTTTTTACCAACTTCAAAGTGTGTTTTATTTGCTTGATATTTATTATTTATCTTTTCT
>NZ_CACWEU010000132.1:0-4738 GCF_902760015.1 Candidatus Ruminimicrobium bovinum | reverse complement strand
CAACATTATATTTATTTATAAAATCAACTACTATCTGCTGTGCTTCGGCAAGCCGGCATACCGGCTCGTGCGGAAATATAGGTTTATATTCTTTATAGTTACCGTTTCTGTCTATAATGGCAACTTTACAACCGGTCCTAAAACCGGGGTCAACACCCATAATAACTTTATGCCCCGCAGGAGAAGCAAGTAATAAATTTTTTGCATTTGTTGCAAATACTTTTATGGCTTCGGTATCTGCTTCTTCAATTTTTGCCAAAAATATTTCAACCTGTAACGACGGATACAAATGCCTTTCAAAAGCGGTTTTCATTGCAGTCCAAAGTTCCGGATAAAAAAGGCACATATTCGTTTTAACTATTTTTGCAGATATTATACTTATTGCCTGCTCGCTGTCAACATCTATTTTCCAAGTTAAAATATTTTCTTTTGCACCTCTTCTTATGGCAAGGATTCTGTGCGAAACTATATTTTTAATCGGTTCGCCGTAATCATAATACATTTCAAATTTCGTTTTTTGATCTTCCAACCCTCTTTTAACTTTTGACTTAAGCACACCGGTATTTAAAATAAAATTTCTTATCAAGCCCCTAAATAATGCATTATCGGAAATTTGTTCGGCAATTATATCTATGGCACCCGTTAAAGCATCTTTAACCGTTAAAACGCCTTTTTCTTTATTTATATATTTTGAAACTATTTCATCTTTATTTACATTCTTGCTCATCATTATTTTTTGATCCAAAATTTCTTGAGCAAGAGGTTCAAGCCCTTTTTGTTTTGCAATTGTGGCTTTTGTGGTTCTTTTCGGCTTGAAAGGTAAATATATATCTTCAAGTTTTGTTTTTTCCTTACATACTTCTATTTGTTTTTTTAATTCCGGGGTAAGTTTTTTTTGTTCATCTATACTTTTTAATATTGTTTCTTTTCTTGTTTCAAGTTCAATATAGTATTGAAGTTTATCCGCCACATTTCTAACTTCAGTTTCGGTAAGATTTCCTGTCCTTTCTTTTCTGTACCTTGAAATAAAAGGAACGGTGTTTCCTTCACCCAAAAGAGAAACCGTCGCTGCAACCGAAGCAGCATTTATATTCAAATCCGTTGTTATCCATTCAATTATTGTTGTTGCACTCACAATAGTACACTCCAAAAATAAAAACGGAGTTAGCACACATTATCGTAAGAAAACGAATAATACATACTATTCGTTAACCCCTTGCTTTATGCACTAACTCCTTTTTTATTTATTTTTTTCCAAGAATTTTGAAAACTTTTGTTCCGCAGTCAGGGCAAACACCTTTAACTGCCTTCATTCCGTTTTTCATAACGGTTTCTTCCGCATTTTTTACTTCAACTTGTTTTTTACACTTCATACATCTTGCTGTTGCCATTTTAATTAAACCTCCGTTATTGTATTACTATGCTAAATACTCTACTTTTTTTTATTTAATTTGTAAAGAGGGTAAAAGACAATTTATAATTTATGATTTATAACAACAGCCGATTCAGAAAATGCTTTGCATTTTCTTAGCCGATATCTGAGCCGGATACTTCGTATCCTCAGCTTTTCAACTGTCTTTATAACTTCTCAGCTCTAATCACTCAACTCTCAGCCCTCTTAACGGGTTACGAAGCGTATATAATTGTGATAAAATTTGGTTATTATGTGCATTATTTTTATCGAATCTGTATAAAGTTTCCGCACACTCTATTGCCTTTTCAATATCATTTTTAGCCATGTATATATCTCTTAAAATTTCATATTTTTCAGGTTTTTCAAAAGATGCCAGTGCAATTTGTAATGCCTCATCCAAACTGCCTTGTTTATATAAAACCGTTGCAAAATAAGTTGCAAAAAACTTTAAGGTATAATCCGTTTTTGCGGTATTTAATAAATTATATGCTTTTTGTTTATTACCTTCCTGAAAAGCAAAATATGCAATATTGGCACGAGCCAAAGGAAAATCCGGTGCCGTAGAAAAAGAATGTTCCCAAAATATTCTTGAAGTTTTATATCTTTCAATATTTTTATAAGAAGTAATTATAAATATACAAAAAACAATCATCGCAAACAAAACAAATATTTTTATAAAATCAATTTTTTTTGCAAAAAATATTTCGTTTGTATTTTTTAATGTAAGTTCGCTAAGCTGATATTTTTCAAAAATAACATCAAGTATTTTAATTAAAATTACAATTACACCTATTGAAGGAATTAAAAATCTGTGGTATAAAAAAATATGGTCCGGCATAAAAGCCGAAGGAATTAAAAATAAAGCATACCAAACTATTCCGAAAATTATAATTTTTCTGCCAATAATTCTTTTACAAAAAATATAAATCGTAAAAACAATTGCCATCAAACTTGTAATTATAGGAATATCTTTTAAACCAACCTCATATAAAACAACCTGCACATTTTCGGGAACAAAGAATTTTTTTATGTATATGGTTAAACCTGTTCCCATATTTATAACATAACTTTTCCAATTAGTTATATATTCGCTTATTTGAACACCCGGAACGGTAATACTTCTAATATAGAAATAAGGAACCGTTACGACAACGAAAGCTATTGTAAATAAAATAAATTGTTTTTTTGATATTTTAAAATCAAAGCAATAAATTAACAACAGATATACCGGCAATAATATTAAGCCCATTTCTTTTGTTAATATGGAAACGGCAAAAAAGAAAATTGTCATTATAAAACTAACAAAATTATTTTTTTTCAAATAAGAAACAAAATTTATTAAAGATAACATTGCAAAAATTGCAAGCATCGAATCATTACGCCCGGCTACCCATACCGAAACCGATGACAGTATTGGATGAACGGCAAGTAATAAAAAAACAATTTTTAAAATATTTTTATTAAAATTCAATTTCAGCAGAAACAAATACATCATCCAAATACTTAAAATAAAAAGTATTATATTTGTGGTATGGTAAACTTTCGGGTTAAAACCGAATATTAACGTTTCGGTCATAAATGAAAGATTTAAAATCGGTCTGTAACATAAATATGCATTTTGATAATACACATCTTTAACAAAAAGTTTAGGCAGGTTTTTGTAATCGGTTAAAAAATCCAAATGGTCATTTATAAGCCATTTATCATCCAAGTCCAACAAATCATAATTTATTGATTTTGCATATAAAGCAAAAATAATTACGGACAAACAAATAAAAAAGAAAACATTTGTCTTAAAAAAATTATAATTTTTGAATTTAAAAACATTCAATATTTTTTTCATTTAACCTATTATACAAATCACAAAGCAATTTTTTTGTTTTAAACCGATAAAAATTTAAACTACATGTATAATATCATCGACAGTTAATTCATCAACCGTTAAAGCATTTGATAATTTCCAATTATCAATTTGTTCCCTGACAAGCCCGCTTAAAACGGCTTCCGTTTTTAATGCTTTACCCATATCTTCGGCTAATGTTCTTATATATGTTCCGCTTGAACATTTTATTCTTGCTTCAATAAAGCCGTCTTTAAAATTTAATATATCAATTGAATATATTGTTATTTGTCTTTTTTTTCTTTCTACGGTAATACCTTGTCTTGCAAGGTCACAAAGTTTTTTACCGTTAACTTTAAGTGCCGAATACATCGGCGGAACCTGTTCAATTTTCCCCGTAAAATTTTCGCATACTTTTTTAATATCATCAAATGTTATATGTTCATAACCTGCCGTTGCAACAATATTACCTGCCATATCACCGGTATCGGTTTTTATACCGAGTTTTATTTTGGCTTTATATACCTTATCTTTTTTCATAAAAAAATCCTGTTTTTTTGTCGCCGAACCTACAAGAACAAGCATTAAACCTTTTGCAAGCGGGTCCAATGTTCCGCAGTGCCCTATTTTATTAACGGATAATTTTTTTTTGATTTGTTTAAGTAACCCGAAAGAAGTAATTCCCGAAGGTTTGTTAACCAACAGAAGCCCGTTATATTCATTATACGGTTTATTTTGCACTTAATTGTTCCTTACATACTTTGATTATTTGTTTTAAAGCGGTATCCATATCGGAATTTATTGTGCAGCCCGCAGCATTTTTGTGACCGCCGCCGGAAAAGATTTTAACTATGTTTAAAAGATTAAAATTTTCTATGGAGCGAAAACTTATTTTTATCTCTTTTTTTGCAACTTCTTTTAAAATACACCCGACAACAGCACCCGGAACCGCTATACAATAATTTATTATTCCGTCGGTATCGGCATCATCGGCTTTTGACTTTTTAAACATATCCTCCGTTAATTTTATATACACTAACTTGCCGTCCAATGCCGTATTTATATTCGACAAAGCCAAACCGTATAATTTTAATTTTTGCAAATAAAAAGTTGAAAATAATGTTTTGCAAATTTTACTTGAATTAACACCGCACTCCAATAATTTTGCGGCGGTTATATGGGAATTTGCAGTCGTATTTAATTGCTGAAACCTACCGGTATCGGTAACAATACCTATGTATAAATTTTCGGCTTCCGTTTTTGTAGGTTTTATTTTTAATGTTTCAAAAATATTATATATAAGTTCCGATACGGAAGAAGAATAAGGAACAACATAATTTATGTTACCGAAATCGGTATGAGAAAGATGATGATCTATATTTATTACAAATTTTGCCTGAGAAGGTTCTATTATATTGCCCATTCTTTCAAAATTCATACTTTCCAAAATAATTGCACAATCAAAAATTTTATCAATTTTGTTT
>NZ_CACWEU010000131.1:0-2890 GCF_902760015.1 Candidatus Ruminimicrobium bovinum | reverse complement strand
TTATATCTTCCTATTATTCTCCTGTCATCTCTTTTAACCACCGATTTTACGATATATGAATTTTCATCATAAGAAGGTAATATTTCTTTTAAAAGATTATCTCTTATCCAAATTTTATCAATACTCCAACCTATTGAAGAAAAGTTTTTTTCCACGTTGGAATAAGCATCGGAATCCTGCATTCTGTATGAAGTTGTAAAAGATAAAGATTTTAAATACGGAGTTTTTACTATATCTATTGCCTGCAGATTCCATGTAAACTCCGTAACTCCTATTCTTTCTATATATTTTTTTTGTCCGGGATAAACTATATTTGTTGTAACTGTGCTGTAAGTTAAATCATAAGTCTCCGTTGTTGCCGTATGATATACAACCGACGGTTGAAACCATTTTGCTACTTTAAAATTCAATGTCGCCCCTATATCCTGATTTAAATTTTTATCATAAAAAATTTCCTGATTTTGAAAATCTCTTTTATTTTTTTCGTTTACTTTTTTTATGATATATGCAGGAGTAAATGTAACTTTATCAAAAAAATTAAAAGGAGTTTTTAAACCGAGACTTTCGGTTTTTTCAAGGGTTAAAAAATCTTTTATATCCATATATTTTTTAGCTGTTTCCAAATCCAAGAAATTTTTTGTATCTTCTATCGGAGTATCCGGATAAACTTTATAGAATGAATTTGTAATTTTATAATCGGTATTTAAACTGGTAGGTAAAATATCAAAATCTATCGGATTCAAATAAAGTAAATTTGCATAAAAACTTTCCGCATCTTCAAGCTGCTTAATTTCCTGAGTATCTTTCAAAAATCTCGTATATTGTAATGTTATCTTCGGTAAATCCACACCGCCGGAAATAACGGTTCCTACTTTACCCGCAAAAGTTACAACCTTACCCTCATCAAGAACCGATACCGTATCTGATGTATTATCCTTTGCGTGAGGAGTTACTATTTTTGTTTTTGTAATAGAAGCCGTCAACGGTAATACCGTAATACCGTTAACATTTAAACCTTTAAAATCTATTGCCGCACTATCTTCAAGAAAATCTCTGTCATAAGTTCCCGGAGCAAATGTTTGAAAATCTTTATCAATACTTTTCCTGCTTACGTTTAAAGTAGTTGCCCCTACAAAAGTTGTTCCGTTCCATCTTAAAGTTGAATTTACTTTCCAAGCATTACCTTCTTTTATTTTTGCATCTTTTAAATGAATTTCATTAAACCAAATTTCACCGCTGTCGGCTTTGGATGTTTGAACACCGAGTTGAATATATGCTATACGTGATAAATCGGGCTCGCCTTCAAAAGAGGTCACACCGTTATCTTTACTTATCCATCTTGACGAAACGGTATTATATTCCTGCTTAATGTTTATTAAATTCCATTTCCCTTTCATATCATTTGAAACGGTTAAACTGTATTGCAAATAATTTTTATCATCGGCTCCGGCTCTAACTACTATTTTTGTATCATCGGCGGTACCCGAAGAAATAAAAAGAAAAAAGCCGAAAGTTTCGTATAAAGATATATCCATTGTTCTGCCTACATAAGTTGTTTTTGCATAAAGTTCATCGGAGGAATTTGTGGTAAACATTAAATCCAATGCTTGTTCATCTCTAACCGCATTACTGTCAATTTCATATAAACTTCTAAAATCGGAATTAGATAACAAGGAAACATATCTCGGATCATCTCTTCCTATCGATGAAATTTTAAAATCACTTGAACTTGCAGCCGCTTTAACTTCTTTCCACTTATTACCGATAACCGATATTTTACCTACCGTAACGGTTCCCTGTTGTTGATTTGTTCCGGAAACCGTAATTCTTGCTATCTTAATATTTCTCCATTTATCCTGGTCTGCAGTTGTTGAAATATTTAAAGGCAATTGAATTTTTTTCCAACCGTACCAATTAACGGTAACCGAAAAACTGCTGACATTAATTTCGGAAGTATCCAAAATATTATTACCGTTTAAATCTTCGGTATCTATTTTACCGTTATTTGCTCCTATTTTTGAGACCGTTCCGTTTTTGTTATAAAAATCCCTTCCTACATCTTCCCAAGGGCTTAACAATCCGTCTCCATCCGTATCTTCCGTATAAAGTTTTGTTCTGTACGGATCATAACCGTCTGAATTTTCATTTATCAAAGTTGCATAATCTATTTGAAAAGTTATATTTTTACCGTCGCCTTTCAACCACATTTCAATGTAAAGTTTATCGGATAAATCATAACCTGATTTGGAAATTATTTGACAAATTGCAACAGACTGGGAATAAAGCAAATTATAATTTATATCCATAACCTGTTGTTTTTCACCTGAAATAATTTCCAAATTCGGATCTATTTCTTTTTTTTCAATATCATAATTTTTCCATGTTATATCTTCCAAATTGTAAGAAGATTTGTCGTAAGTTGAAGAAACCTGCCAATTTTCGTCTATCATAGATAAACTTGTTTCCTGCTTTGCTTCTTCCATTGATTCCAAAATTGCTTTACCGGTAGTATTTTGTTGATATTGACTTGTGGCATATTCGGCACCGGCAGACAAAGTTAAACCGTCGGTAATTTTTAAATTGTTTATTTTTGCATCAAGTTCGGCAACAAGTGTACTTGCAGGTGTGGAATAAATATCCGGTAAAGCGGTATCTTTTGCCGAAAACTCATATATAAAACTGCCGCCTACGGAAATATTGTTTGTTATATCCAATTGAGACCTTAAACCTATCAAAGTCGATTCTCCGGATGCGGAACCTCCGAATGGAGAATAATCATAAGAAACATCTATAACGGAACTTTCATTTATTAAACTTTCTTTTAATATTGTTAAAATACCTACATCATAATCTATAAAATAATCTTCGTTCCTTTTCAATGCTTTTCCGT